>JBEHWP010000647.1:0-4028 GCA_040217665.1 Vulcanimicrobiota bacterium | reverse complement strand
AACTCAAAATAGGAAAAGGAACCATAAGAGCAGAAACCCTTAAAATATTTTATATGGAAGCAATCACTGATTAAGCTGATTATACAGATAGCACTGATTATAGAAATTCTCATTTTCCTACCATCATCTACCGTCGAATTACAGTGATCAATCAGACAAACTAGCCATAGTAGCCAGGAATCCACCGCACACAGCACCAGCTGCACCCCCTACTACTCCACCTATATGGGTGCCTGTAATTATACCTACCGCTGTTCCTGCTGCTGCACCTATAGCCATACCGATGGTTATTTTTGCTCCTAGAAAACCTGCCCCTGCTCCAAGCAAGGCTGCAGTAACTGCTGCTTTCGGCTCTGCTTTTACTAATAATGCTATTCCCCCACCTACTACTGCCCCTGCTACTGTGTCTATAGCAGTTTTATTATCTTCAAAAAATCCTTCACTACTAAATGCTTTCTGTGCAGACAGATTTTTGTAATTAAGTATATCATCCGTCTTTGTTCCTGAATCGCCCAGGATTACCATATCCTTATTATCCTTATTATTATCACTTTTTACTTCACTTCTGTTTGTTATAACCATTTTTATAACCGGTTGCTCTGGCATACTGCTGATTTTCATACAATTACTCCTCTCTTAGTTATCCCAGATATTATTTAATTTCATAATCTATCAGAAATTAATTCATTCGTGACGTGTGACTCGAAGATTAATGATAGTTTTTTATTTTATAAAATACACGAGATACAAATCTCCTTCTATAATAGAATATTCAAATTTGCAAGGAAAAGTTTCACGAAATTTTTATTTTTCTAAATCATTATCCCGGAATGAGACACTAAAAGTGGGGTAGAAATCTGTCTCAGATATATTAGCACAGAAGGTTCACTCTTCAGGGCTGGAATAGACGACACTATGGCAAAACTTAAATTTGTAAATACCTGTTTTTATGCCATTTTTTCTTTTTGCATAAGGGACTGATTGATATAATTTACAAACCGGCACTCTCCGTGTAATCCGTAATATCCGTTCAATCCGTAATCAGAAGAGTATAAAGTCAGCAGGTATATTAAGCTCGTTTAACTCTTTACGAAATTCCTCTTTTAAGCCGGAAAAAGTTCTTCTTTTTGAACTTTCCTTCATTAAATTAACGATAAAATCTAACTGTTCCGGTTTTACATCAACCTGTTTTGCTATATCATTCAGTCTGTCCCGTTCCTCTGATGCAAGAAGACCATCGGCATAAATCATGGTAATAATTCCCCAGATTAAGGTAAATCTGACATCTGAAGAAAATGACTTGAGAGAATCAGACAATTTCTCAGGGTGACATCTTACAGATTCCATAATTTTATCCTTATCAAGTTCTGTAATATCCAGACAATTACATAAAGAAGCAAGATAATCCAGTTCTTCTCCGCTTATAATACCATCTACACCTGCCATTAAAGCAATTATATAAATAAAATTAATTCTAATTTCTTTCGGATATTTTTTCAAAGGATGGTGCGAAAAAACCTTTAATTTCTTTGAAGAAGGGGCTTTATTTTCTTTCATTTAAAATCTATCCTTTATGATGTGATAAATCAAAGATAACAGAAAATACATTTATTCTTTATTTATCACGATTTATTTTAAAATATTATAGCATACCCTGTCAATCTCAAGAAATTCATAATAGAATAAGCCTTTTCAATGTTTCATAGAAAAACATATATTAAGGATTATTCCACAGGAGATTTTCCCATCCGCCCCTTGATTTATATGGTCGCTTATCTTCCTCTATATCTGCCATCCAGAGAATAACTTGTTTGAGATATTCTCCTCCCCTGTTTGCCATAAAAGATAAATCTTCAGCCTGTCCTTTCACGAGAGCCTTCTCCAAATTTTTCTGATTCCCCGCTCCATGAACAATTATAGAGCGACACTCATATAAAGCTCTCATAAATTCAAATGCTTCTTCTCTTGATATTTCAGGACAGGCCCGGTGAAGAACAGAAGAACCGTTAAGACCGAAACGATAACTCAACTCACCTTTAACCGGTTTATCATCAACAGTAAGAAGGAGTGATTCCCAGGCAACTACATAGTCTACAAGTTTATCTTCAGGAATGACTCTGTTGGTCCCCAGTATAAAACGTTTCAGAGCAGAATAAAGAACACTTGTTTCACTGCAAATTTTATTTACCGCTCTGTATGAAGATTGTAAAGGTTCTATATCCTCTTCATTTATAAAAATTTTTCCCGGAAATACGGGCAGAAAAAACTGATAGGTCAGAGGAATATGTTCAAATAGATCTTCCCCTCCTTCAGGATTGATTTTAAAAAAATAAGGCCCTGCTTCCATCATGCCTGATTTATAGAGTATGAGAGATGAAAAAACTATATTGCACATATTTAACAGATTATCTTTTATATCTTTCGGAGGATTAAGCCAGTAAAGTTTTTTATTTTTAACCTGAACAGTACATCTCAATTCAGCCATATGCTGTGTAAGATCTATGTAAGGCATGCCTATTTCCATCATAGACATATTCGGCATTCTGTCATTCATTTCTTTTTCCGTAAGTCGAACCAGAACTACTCCCGGTTCAAGTTCGATTCTATCACATGTCATTTCGATTCCGAGAATACGTCTGAAGATTGTATAATCTAAATATTTCATGGAAAGGGTTTTACTGAAATTCTGAATATAAGTTATGGCAAGAGATGAATCAATTTTCCCGTTATTAAAAGCTCTTTTAACCATCTCTTCAATAATTCCGTCAGGTTTCCCCCAGGAACCGGCTTTTTTATGGGCAAATCTGAAATCTTCATCTTCTGCAATAAGAGCATGTAATTTTTCATAACATGCCATTTTTTTAGCATCTTTTTTAATACATGGCACAGGCGTATCCTCAAGAACAAGCCGTCCCTCATGACGTATAAATTTCGGATCGCCGGGATAAACAATGTCAATAAAATTTACAATAGAATCACAGAATTCTTTAATTGCAACAGTTAATTCGTCTGTCATTTTCCCCTCCGTTTTAAGTGAGTAATGAGCAGTGAGTAGCATATAATTTTCACTCACCACTCACTGATTAATCATTAATAGAAGTAATTATCTTAACATCATCAAAAGCTGTCTCGTCTTTTTCTTTAATAGTGGCAAAAAGCTCAAGAGATGATTGTACTGATTTTCTGAAAGAATCACAGTATTCAAGAAAATTCTTTTCCGTTACTTCCCCTCTTTTTACATGAGAATAACACTTGGCACACAGGTGTGATGCCCAGCACTGAGGACAGTGTTTACTGGCAATATCATAATAAGTTTTTACATATTTTTTTACTATTTCATCATCAACAGGTTTTTTATCTATATGGCCTACAGGGGCATGTTCTGTTCTTTCACAGGCAAAACAGTTACCGTTAATATCTACAAAAACTGTATTCAATCCCGGATAACAGCAGGAATTAAGCGGTAAAAATCCTCTATTTCCCATAACCCTATGGTTTACCTGCACCATTGATGAAAGATAACATCCATTGTGAAAAGAAGGATTTTCTTTATAAATTTCAGGATATTCTTTCCTGAGTTTCTCGAAATCTCCTTTCAATAACTCCTGATTTTCCATAAGGTCATATTTTCTGCAGAAGGCATTATCAGGATCATAGTGCCTTATAATATTTAAATGCTTATTCTTAAATAAGGGGTTACTGTGAAAAAATGTGACAGTTTCCGGCAAATCTGTTGCAGGTGTTACGGTAACATTAAAGCCTATATTTTTTTCATAATATTCAGGGTATTTTTCCTTTATAGATTCAAAAATAGATATAAGGGCATTAAAAGTACCGTTACCCTTTTCATCAATTCTCATACGATCCTGAACAGGACCGTCAAAACTTATATTCATTAAAAAATTATTCTTTACCATAAAATCCAGTATATCAGCTTTTTTCAGCATCACACCGTTTGTGGTAACGGAAAATCCTGTCTTCTTATTTAAATTTTTAACCCTTTCTACAACATGTTTCTAGACAGTAAA
>JBEHWP010000646.1:0-4031 GCA_040217665.1 Vulcanimicrobiota bacterium | reverse complement strand
TATTTATCACTTTTAATTATTAGAGTGAAAAGTGAAAAGTGAAAAGTGAAAAGAACAGGAAATTGTTCACTCTTCACCGGTCACTCTTCACTGATGAATAGTGAGTGTGTAAAATGTCTGATTCTACAATGGAAAATTATTATCGTTTTCATGCAGAAATTTATGATCTCTCAAGACCTTTTTTCCTTTTTGACAGGGATAAAACATCGAAAGAACTGGATATAAAAGAGAATGATATTGTGCTTGAAGTAGGGTGCGGAACAGGGGCCAATCTGCGTTATCTGTCTGAAAAAGCAGGCCGGGGAGGACATGTTTATGGCCTGGACTGTTCTGACAGTATGCTTAAAAAATCCAGAGAGAAAATTGAAAAATACGGATGGACAAATGTTTCCCTTATAAAAGAATATGCAGAGAAATATGTTCTTGAAGAAAAAGCAGATTTAATACTTTTCAGTTACTCCCTTACAATGATTCCTGACTGGAAGGCAGCTCTGGATAATGGAATAGCAAATCTTAAAGACAGAGGAAAGCTGGTTATTCTGGACTTTTATGTATGGAACAGATTTGGCAGTCTGTTTAATATATGGAAAAAATGGTTAAATATAAATCATGTAAATATATCAGATGAACCGGTGAAATATTTAAGAGATAAATCCAGAGATTTTAAACTCCTCACTTTCCGGGGAGGATATAATTATAGACTGGAAGCTGAATTTTAATTAAAATTGGTTTTTGGGTTCCTGGTTTCAGGTTCCGGGTTTCTAATCTCCCTGACCCAAAACCTGAAACCCGGAACCTTCATGTGAAACAGTTATTTTTACTTCATTCCTGAGTTTTTGGATGAAATTTTATGAAAGTAAGTTTTGTCTTTTTTCTCCTTATTTTTCTGACCATATTATTTATTCCTTCATGTGAAAATTCTGAAGCTTTTGATAAAAAAAACACAATTTTCTTGCCTCTGTACAGGAAAAATATTTCTTTAAATCCCCTGCAGGCCTATGACAGCGAATCTGTAAAAGTTATAAAATTCCTTTTTGAACCTCTCCTGGACGTAAATGAAGGGGGAGAAATAATACCTAATATAATTCAGCAGTGGAACTGTTCTCCCGATGGCCTCACATGGAGCTTTAAAGTTAACAGAGATATTATGTTGTCTGACGGAGAATATCTGAAAACAGATGATATTATTGCAACACTGAACTATCTCAGAGATCGTGAAAAATCTCCTTTTTTTTCTGAAAAACTCAGAACTGTAAATAAAATTCAAAAATCAGACGAATACAGTTTTCACGTATTTCTGAATGAACCATATTCGCCTTTTCCGGTAATATTAACCTCTGTCTATCCCGTATCAGAACAGAGCATAATAAAAAATTCAAATAAACCTTCAGGTTGCGGCCCTTATATATTAAAGAAATTCGCTGATAAAGCCATTTATCTTTCAAGAAATGAACATTACCGGAAAAATCCCGGTCATATAAAAAATATATGTTTTAGAATATATTTAAACAGTGAATCTGCATGGCACGATTTTTTATCAGGCCAGATAGATTTAATGGATAATATTTCTGTGGAACAATATACTGAAATAAAAGACAGAGATTTTGTTTGCTACAATTATCCGGGCCAGAGTTTTACCGTCATGGGTTTTAATTTCAAATCTGAACTGTTTCGTGACAGAAGAGTCAGAGAAGCTATAAGTTATTCTATTGTTCGTAACATAATAGTCTCCCATCTGTTACGGGGCATGGGCTCTATTTCAACAGGACCTGTTAATCCTTTTATGACTGACTGGTATAACAGAGATGTGAAAAAATATCCCTTTTCTCTGAAAAAATCAGAAGCATTAATGAATGAAGCAGGATGGCACAGAGGGAAAAATGGTTTCTTAGAAAAAGATGGAAAAATCTTTTATTTTAAACTTGCAACAAATAAAGGAGACAGATTAAGAGAAAGGGTTGTTACCGTAATTCAGCAGAATCTTCTGGAAACGGGTATTGCAGTGGATACTGTTTTTATGGAAAAAAATGAATTTTTAGAGAAAATCTGCACAGGCTCCCTTGACAGCTGGTGCATTGACTTTACGGGAGAAGCAATAGATCCTGACAGCATGTTTTATTATTTTCATTCCTCTACAGGGCCGGAACTCGGCAATTACGGTTCTTATTCCAATAAAGAAATAGATAAACTCCTGTTTCTCGGTCGCAGGGAAGCTGACAGAGAAAAGAGAAAAAAAATTTATTATAAATTACAATCACTTGTAGCAGAAGATTTACCTGCAGTTTATCTTTACAGCCACGACAGACTTGTTGCTTCAAGCAGGAGAATAGAAATACCGGAAGAAACAGATGGAAGATATTTTAATTTTTACCGGGATTTTTGTAAATGGAAAATTAAATCGTGATGCGTAATGCGTAATGCGCGTGATTATAGATACTACTTAATATAATAGAGAAAGGAATATAAACTATGGACAAAAATAATGACAGAATATCGGATTTATTACAGGAACTTGATAATATTATAAAATCCATTCCTCCGAAACCTGAAAAAAAAGCTATTTCGGGAGGTCTTTTAATCACCGGTGACAGAAAGAAAGAAAAATCTTCCGAATATACGTATGAACATGCCATGAGACTTGTAAGGGAGTGGAAATATTCAGAAGCCATTAGCTGTCTTGAAGGTTTCCTTGAAGCAAATCCCGGTCACAGCATGGCATGTAATGATCTCGGTGTGCTCTATCTGAATGAAGGAAATAAAGAAAAAGCTCTATACTACCTTAAAGAATCCGTCGTCATTGATCCGAAAAATCTGACTGCCAGGAAAAATCTCGGAGATCTTTATTTAAATCTTGGAGAACTGAATGAAGGTCTTCAGATTTATATGAAAGTAATAGAAGAAAAACCTGATGACATAGAAGCACTAATTAAACTGGGAGAAGTATGTGAAAAATTCGGCAGAACTGAAGGAGCAAAACTTTTTTACAAAAAAGCCCTGAAGGCTCAACCGGAAAATAATCCTGTAAAAGAAAGATTAAAAATCGTGTCAGAAAAAAAATCGTCCGGGAAAAATAGAAAAAAAACAAAAAGAAATAAGAAAAAAAGATAGTTTAGCAGGAAAAAAGGGTTTTGTAAAGAATATTTTTCACTTAATCAAAATTTTACGGGGGGCATTATGAATAAAACCAATCTTACTTTAGAAGTCATAAAAGTTCTACTTCTTTTCTTTTTTGTTATCCTCTTCGGAGTCAATATCCTTCAGATTAATAATATGGAAAAACGTCTTGTCGAACAGTCAGGTAAAGTTGAGGCTATACTTGAAACAAACAAAGAACTGCATCTGGCTATAGAAAATCTCAATGAATCCATTAAATCAGGTATTACGGTTAAAACAGGGGAAAAAACAGGGGATGTTAAAAATACTCAGAAAGAAACACGTAAATGGCTTCATCCTGAAGTTAAAAATTACCTTATAGAAGAGACAGATTTTGTGCTTACCCCGCCTGAAGCAAAAACAGATGGTACTATTGTAAGATATTACGGTACAGACCCCAAAGGTTTTAATCCCGAAACAGTAAATGACGGAAGTCTTACAGAATGTGTAAAGAATTACTGTCAGGAGTATTTTGCCACCAATCACAGAGGCAACCCCCTTTTATGGAAACCTGCCCTGGCAGAAAGAATAGAAATAACAGATGATTATAAAGAATATACAATATATTTAAGAAAAGGCGTAAAATGGCATAAACCTGCAGTAAACTGGTCTAATACGCGCTATGAATGGCTTAAAGGAGATCATTATGTTACTGCAAAAGATGTAAAATTTACAGTAGATATTATCTTAAATCCACAGGTAGAATGTGCGGCCAAACGTAATTATTATCAGGATATGGAATATTGCAAAATCATAGATGATTACACAGTAGTATTCAGATGGAAGAAAAAGACCTATAACTCCATAAATTTCACCCTTGGCTTTGCTCCAATACCTGAATTTATCTATGGATACGATGAAGACGGGAAACCGTATCC
>JBEHWP010000645.1:0-4040 GCA_040217665.1 Vulcanimicrobiota bacterium | reverse complement strand
AGGTCATGCCACACATATTACACAGCCTGTTACTGCAGAGGTTTTCCCTGCAATAAATAACCTCTTTAATACACAGGGACAGTTTGATTATGACGGCCAGACCGGAAGAGTTCTTGTTTACGGACTTCCAACACTGACTTCCGTGACTCCTGATAAGGATTCTACAAATGGAACTACTGATGTGAGTTTTACACTTGCAGGAACCAATTTCGGAACTTCTCAGGCTTCTGTAAACGGTGCGGTAAGGTTCATTCAGGTTAATGAAAATGACCCGAACAATCCCTGGGGAACTGTTTATAATCCATCATCTTTTACTTCATGGAGTAATACTTCTATAGCAGGCACAATAAATCTCCCTTCAGGGAAATATCGTATTGAAGTATCTGCAAGAGGTGAGAATACTACTGAGACAGTTTTCTTCTATAAAGGAACTGGAAATTATCAGGTGATTGTGGGAAACGGATGGTATCCAGCAGGTAATCCAGGTTTTTCACCCGGTCAGGTCGGTGAAGTTGGATTGTGCTGTAATAATGAAACACCTTATGTTTTCTTTAGAGATAATGATAATTCAGGTAAACTCAGTGTTATGAAGTTTAATGGTACTGTATGGGATTTTGTAGGAAGTCCTGGATTTAGTGAAGAAGATGTAGGTTATCTCTGGTCATATATATATAATGGTATTCCATATGCATCTTATAGAGATGGTGCTGGAGCAAAACTTACTGTAAAAAAATTCAATGGAACAGCATGGGAAACAGTTGGTTCCCGTCAATTTTCACCAGGTACTGTTGAGTGGAACTCACTTTGTGTAGACAGTAATACAGGTATACTCTATACAGCTTTTCAAGACGGAGGGATGAGTTATAAAGCTACAGTCATGGCATATACAGGGACAGGACCTTATAGTGGCTGGGAGTTAGTTGGAACAAGAGGATTTTCTGATGGATTTGAATGGGATACCAATATTGTAATAGATCAGGGAGTTCCATATGTTGGCTATAAAGATGGTTCTCAATCCATGAAAGCTACTGTCATGAAATTTAATGGTACATCGTGGGTTCCTGTTGGGAATAAAGGATTTTCTCAGGGTAATGCGGCACCTGTATTAAAGATATACAATCATACTCTTTACGCTGCATTATACGATGCTGGTATAGGAAACAAAATATCAGTTATGAAGTTTAATGGTTCTGCATGGGAATATATAGGAAATGCAGGTTTTGTAAGTGCCTCATCAAATGTTATCGGCCTGAGCATAGATAATAACGGTATTTTATATGTATCTTATAAAAATACTGAGAATAAAATATCAGTTATGAAGTTTAATGGTTCTTCATGGGTTCTTGCCGGTAATTCAGGGTTTTCAGATGGTAATATAGAATTCCCAAGGATATGTCTGGCTGGAAATACACCATATGTAGCTTATAAAGATCTGACTAATGGTAATAAAGTTACTGTAATGAAATTAAAATAATATTAATAGTGAACAGTGGGTAATAAGTAAACAGCTTATTCCACTCACTATTCAGAGTGATGTCCAAAAATCAGTAAATAGTGAGTAGCAAGTGGGAAACAACCGCTTCTACTCACTACTCACCACTCACTACTCACTCCCAAAGGGGGATTATTAATGAAAATACATATCATTTTATTAACCTGTCTTATATCACTATTAATCTCAGGCTGTGGCGGAGGAGGTGACACCAGCGGTGTAATTCCGAACAATGTACCTGTTCAATCCACTCCCACTCCGGGAACACTCGTTCAGGTTCCCGATAATCAGACAACTCCCTCCATACCTTCATATCTTCCGGGAGGAACCTTTAATGTGACAGTTCAATTCCCCGGCTCTGCTTCAGGAGCAAAACACAGAGACATGTCATCTTCCGATGTTCATGGTTCAATAGAACTGCCGGGAGGTAAATATCGTGAAGAATGGGTACCCCCAGTGGCTTTATTACTCCTATCGACCTTCAGGAGGCTCATGGTCAGAGGCTACTGAATTCAGTCTTTTTGCCAGAACCATACAGAAAAAATCTGCAAGGGATATTCTCTTAAGTTCATCTTTGTATTCTCCCACCTGTTTCCAGAAGTCTTTATCAATATCGTCTCTTACAGAAAGTACGGAAGATAAAACTGTTCAATGAAGATGTTTCACGGCTCTTGTTGATACTGAATAGATGTGATAAAATTAATATAATGGATGAAGTCTTATGGATACATAAAGAGAAACAAGAAATTATGTATCTCAGCTAGTAAATGTAATACCTGATAGAGAATTACCTCTGGCTCAGAAGTTTCTGGAATTTCTATATAGAAAAATCCAGTTGCAAAGAAAAAGAAATTATTTCCGTAAACAGGCATTCCGTCAGGGCAAAAGATTTTATCGGTAAATGTGCCCATATTCCCTGCGGAAATGAAGAATTTATGAACCAGGCGGATTATTCTATCTTTCGGACTCCGTCTATTATAATTCAGTATGACTATCACTTAAAGAAGGTATTTTTTATGAAAAACCTTTTAGCAATAAAAAACAGTAAAACTCTTGATATTATATCAGAGTTGAAGGTATCCCTTAAATCTATTTTCGGTGATAAACTGAGACAGATTATTCTCTTTGGCTCCTATGCCAGACAGGAACAGGATGAAGGTTCTGATATGGATATTATGGTTCTCCTGGATATAGAGGAAAAAGAAATACAGAAATATCGCGATAAAATACTGGATATTATAGTAGAGCTTACAACTTCTTACGGATGTGTCATATCAATTATTGAAAATAATTACACATATTTTTATGACTGGGTAGATTATATGCCTTTCTTTACCAGTGTACGTAATGAAGGAATTAATATATATGGATGATAAAATTATTGCTCTGGCAGATTACAGACTTCAAAAAGCTAAAGAAGATATGGAAACAGCCAGAGTAAATATAAAACATAGTAAATTCTCTCAATCTATTAACAGATCGTATTATGCTATATTTCATGCAGTAAGAGCATTATTAGCCTTTGAAAAATTTGATTCAAAAAGGCATTCAGTCATTATTGGACATTTTAATCAATATTATGTGGCAACCGGCAACATAGATAAAATCTATCATAAAATGCTGGCAGATGCATTCGAGATAAGAACAAAGAGTGATTATCAGGACTTTTATATTGTAAGTAAAAATGATGCAGAAAGACAGATCAATAATGCAGAAAAATTCATCTCTATGATTGAATTCTATATTCAACATCTGACATAATATGCCGGTTAAGAAGAGATAAGCAAACTGTAAAAGTGTAAAATTTACAGAGTGTAAAAATTTACACTTTTTCTCCTCTAGAAAATCATTTTTCACAGACCTTATAAAAAATTTTCTGCCTTATAAAACAGGGATTCGTGTGAGTAAAATAGAATATTTTATGCCGATGGTATAAAAATTGCTTGTATATAATGATATAAATAAAAAGTCTGCTTCCAAAAGCATGGAATTGCGAAGAGCCATGCCGGAAAGAAGACAGTGTGAAAAAATAATGTTAATATACTTCATTTTTACACTTTTTAAATGAAGCTTATATGAGTGAGGTGATGGTATATATGAGTGTTGAGTCGTAATGCGTAATGCGTAATGCGTAATGCGTGTGAAACTATCTAAAAATACTGGTAATCACAAAAATCATAAAAATCAAAATCAAAAAGGGATTTATGTAATCCATAAGGATTCACCAATCCCGGTAATCCCACAAATCCCATAAATCCCCGTCTGAGAGGAGAAAGTGTGTGAAAAAATACAGTATTTTATTAATTATTTCTATTCTAACAATTATTTTAATAGCAGGCTGCGGCGGCGGAGGAGGCTCTACAGGAGTAATTCCTAATAACGGGTCGGTTACTACAATAGATCCGACTGCCACTCCGGGAACACTCGTTGAAGTCCCCGGTAACCCTACTGCAACACCGGGTTCCACAATACCTTCTAATCTACCGACAGGTACCTTTAAAGTAGAGGTACAATTCCCCGGTTCAGGCTCCGGTCTCAGAGCAAAAGA
>JBEHWP010000644.1:0-4056 GCA_040217665.1 Vulcanimicrobiota bacterium | reverse complement strand
GTTATAAATTATATAGACGCAAAATATTAACAGTCTGCAAAACCAGTTTGCCACGCAATAGGATCATATCTTTTCCGGAAGAGTCCGGACAGGGACAGGTTTTAGAAATGGGTATGAACTTATCTGGAGCGGTACTAAGGACTGCAAGAAAAATAACTCCGGCAAATTGTTAGAACAATTAGTATCCTCGCGTAACGCGTTACGCGTTACGCGTCACGATATAAACTGTAACTATGATGTAGTTATCCTGACAGATCCTAATCTCTGAATACAATATGGTTGATTACTTTTTTAAATCTTTCCATTTCATCTTCTAGTTTAGAGATAAGTGGTTCCAGAGTATCTAATTTTTTTTGTCTTCCAGATAATTCTATTTCACTTACTACAGATTTTAATCTGGATGCATCAATATTGGCATATACACCTTTCATTGAATGAGCCATAGTGATCAGTTCATCAATCTTATTTTCTTGTAAAAATTTTCTGAGTGATGGTATATCCGTATCTTCTATAGTATCTCGTAAAATTTCCATGGCGAATTCTTCGTCTCCATCGAGCCTGATAAGCATATTCTTCCAGTCAAAAATTTCTTTACCTGAAGGTTCCTTCACTGTTTCATGTTCTTTTTTATCTTTTAATTTTATGAGAGATAATTCTTTTTCAAGAATCTGTGCTACTTCATCTATCTTAACAGGTTTTGCTATATAATTATTCATTCCTGCTTCCATACATTTTTCTCTGTCCCCTTTCATGGAATGAGCTGTCATGGCGATAACAGGAATATGATGGTTTAATACTCTGGAAGCAGGATCCCTTATGAGCTCAGTGGCTTCAAAACCATTCATTTCCGGCATCTGTATGTCCATGAGCACAATATCATAAGGTACCATTCCCAGAGCTTTTATGGCTTCTTTTCCGTTTCCCACACTGTCGGCTGAGTAACCCAGTTTATTTAATATACGGAGAGCAACCTTCTGATTTATATAATTATCTTCTACAACAAGAACATGATATTTGTTCCTGGCTACAATCGGTTTTTCAATTTTAACTCCTGTGTCTGCAGAGGTTTCTTCCTTTTGTAATCTCTGTTTTCCGAGAATTGTGAGAAGAGTATTTAATAAATTTGACTGTTTAATCGGTTTATTAAGACATGCGTCAAAAATAGCTTCTCTGTTAATAGAATCTAATTTTTTGTCCATTGATGTGAGTAAAAGCAGGATAGTATTTTTAAGTTGAGGACTCATTTTAATCTGTCTGGCAAGAGTAATCCCGTCCATTTCAGGCATCTGCATGTCTAACAGTGCTATTTCAAAAGGATCCCTTGTCTCACAGGCCTGGTAAAACTTTACAAGAGCCTGAATACCTCCGGAAGCTTCATCAAACCGGCAGCCCCACATTTTTAAATATTCTTTTAATATAAATCTGTTAGTTTCATTATCATCTATAATTAAAATACGATATTTTTTTATTTCCTCTGTTATTGCAATAAATTCATCAACAGGTTGAATGTTTTTTTCAAATACTGCCGTAAACCAGAATGTGGAGCCATTACCTTCTTTACTTTCTACGCCAATTGTACCACCCATCATTTCAGCAATTTTTTTTGATATGACCAGACCCAGCCCGGTGCCTCCGTATTTTCTGGTAGTTGAACCGTCTACCTGAGAAAATGGTTTGAAGAGGCGGTCCATCTGTTCTTTTCCTATACCGATGCCTGTATCGGAAACACTGAACTTTATTGTAACCCTCTTTCCTTTCTCTTCTTCACAGGTAATTTTGACCATTACTTCACCTTTTTCTGTAAATTTTATGGCATTATTACAGAGGTTTATGAGAATTTGACGTACCTTCCCGTGGTCACCTGTTATATAATTCGGAACGTCTCTGTATATAAAATAATTGAATTCGATATTTTTTTCATGGGCTTTTAATGCCAGTAAATCCGATGTGTCTTCCATCAGTTCTGTTATGCTAAAATCCGATGGCTCAAGAGTGACTTTACCTGCTTCAATCTTTGAGAAATCCAGTATATCATTGATAATTAAAAGAAGCGCATCGGCACTTTTACGTATAGTTTCCGTATATTCAAGCTGTTCCGAAGTTAGCTCTGTATTTAAAAGAAGGCTTGTCATACCAATAACGCCATTCATCGGTGTACGGATTTCATGACTCATATTTGCTACAAACTGACTTTTTGTTCTGTTGGCTATTTCAGCCTCTTCCTTTGCCTGCAGTAACAGTTGATTGGTATCGATGAGTTCTTCTGTCTGTTTTTTTAGCAGTACTTCCATTGATTTTCGTTCCGTAATATCTCTGATTATTCCTATAGCATGCCACTGAGCCTGTAATTTCACCGATGAAAGGGACATTTCTACATTGATTTCTTTACCGTCTTTCCTTAAAACAATAATTTCATTGCATTTACCTGTTGCATCACATGCTCCTGTTTTCTGCCATGAAGATAAAATAGTATTATATGTTTCTCTGTATGCCGGAGGGACAAGAGTATTTTCCAGGGTTTCTCCGAGTATTTCAATCTCACTGTATCCAAGAATTTTTTCTGCAGCGGGATTCCAGTGAGTAACCAGGCCTGAACTGTCTATGATAATAATTGCATCCTGGGCAGATATACTGATCATACGGAACACTTCTTCACTTTCCATAAGTACCTTTTCTACAAGTTTCCTGTCTGTTATATCTTCTGCAGAACATACGACATATTCTACGTTTCCTTTTTCTCCTGGTATGGGTATTTTTTTTATAGAAAATAAACTTAATTCTCCTCCTGCTCCGGATAGCCATTCTTCTATGGATAAAGTTTTTCCTGATTGAAATACTTCTCTGCTGGTTTTTATGAAATTTTCTGCTATATCATGAGGAAAAATCGAATATAATGACCTTCCGGAAAAAGAGCTTTCATTTATTCCGAGAAAACTGGCATGACTCCTGTTGGCACCTCCATAGGTTTCTTCATCTGTTAAATACCAGGTCTGTAATGTTATATTGTCAAGAAATAAACTCTGGATTTTACTTTTATTTTTCAGTGTTTCTTCGATTTGCTTTTGTTCCGTAACATCAATTATTATGCCGTCTATTCTGTTTCCCTCAGAAGCCATTGCTCCCCGGTTATTAAGCCATTTTATATCACCGTTAATGTGGATTATGCGGTATATTATATTAAAAGTGCCGACGGTTAAAGATTTTTTTACAGTTTCTATATCATCAGGATGGATAATATCCAGCCATAAAGAGGGATTTTTTAAAAAATCTTCATCATCTTTTCCAGAAAGGTTTTTTATGGCCTTATTGATATATATTATATGGAAGAAAGGAGACATGGAATAATTAACAATATTAATAGATTGGAAAAAATCATCAGATAAAATCATAGTTTGCTCCATAAATTATTTGAATACAAGCATGGTAGAAGTTTGATTTATATGGCCGAGATATTCTTCTCCATAGGTACTGAAGCCTATAGCAGGTATATTTAAAAATATCTTTCCATAATCTTCTTCCATGCCTTTTTGTTCCAGTTCAAAGGTACGAAGGATACAGTTGAAATTTATAATGCCTGAAAGATCACCTATTTCATTTATTTTATCAAAAATAGCTTTGCGGGTATCTTTTATTATCTCTGTAGATTCAAGCAGATCCAGTTCCATACCTTCAAGGAGATTACTGAAAAAGACTATAGAGTTTTCTTTGATTTCCCTGGGACTTCTTACATATGGTTCATCCTTTATCATCAGTCCGATAGGATTTGTCCTGAAATAATTTTTTGCCAGTTCGATACTTACTCCCAGAGCCTCTGCATAAGCCTGAACAGCAGGTTTATTATTAAACTCAATGACAGTACGTGTTTTTATATCAACCTTATTTGCTATCAGCTTTTTACCTGTCGTGCAAAAACTTTGAGTCTTAATTATATCAAAGTCTGTATCAGGTTCGAAAATAGCAAGTACTGCACTGTTTGTATAGCAGTGACCATTTGCATAAACATAGGTTTCTTTGAATTTTATATCATCACCTGCAGAGGCACCTACAAATATAACA
>JBEHWP010000643.1:0-4059 GCA_040217665.1 Vulcanimicrobiota bacterium | reverse complement strand
AATGCGTAATGCGTAATGCGAGTAGAGAGTCTCATTCTTAGTTGTAGCGAGACGGTCATTGTAGTTATTATAATGTAAATCCATAGTAATTATATCTCCACCTGTTATACATTACGAATTTATCATAATCTATTACAAAATTATATCAGAAATTCATATATTTTTATAGTTACTTTATTTTCTATTTAAATCTGGTATAATTATATATTGTAATAAATATATGGATGGATTTCGTGTAACGCATAACGCGTCACGCGTTACGACTTATAACATGTCTTTAATCTGTGACAATTGTAAATATGAAAATAGAGAAATATCTAAATTCTGCAGTAAGTGTGGCAGACCTTTACAGAATCATCCTGTGACACCTCCTGTTTTGGGTACTCTGAAGGTTGATACTATTCTGGGGTGCCGCTATAAGGTTCTTTCGCTGATAAAGTCAGGAGGGATGGGAGCTGTATATAAAACACTGGATGAAAAGTCAAATTCTTTATGCGCAGTAAAAGAACTTCTTCCTCCGCTCAGTACGCCTGATGTACAGAAACAGGTTACTGAATGGTTTAAAAGAGAAGCACTTATCCTGTCCGGACTGGAGCATCCCAGTATACCGAAGGTTTCCGATTATTTTGTTTATGGCGGCAGATATTATCTTGTAATGAATTTTATAGAAGGAGATGATCTTCTGAAAATACTCCTCAGGGACGGAACCCCCGGTCTTCCTGAGGATAGTGTTATAGAATGGGCCAAACAGATTCTTGAAGTACTCGATTACCTTCATAACCAGAATCCCCCTGTTATATACAGAGATCTGAAACCTGCTAATATCATGCTTCAGAAAGATGGCAGAGTAAAATTAATAGATTTTGGTATTGCAAGAACTCTTCAGCATGACAGTGAAGGGCCTAAAACTGTAATAGGAACTGCCGGATATTCTCCTTTAGAACAGTACAGAGGTAAACCTGAGAAGAGATCTGATATATTTTCTCTGGGTGCTACAATGCATCATCTCCTTACAGGTATAGAACCGGAAACTCTGAACTTCGAACCATTGAGAGAGTCCAACCCTTCCATATCTCCGGAGCTTGAGAAGATTCTTCTGAAGGCTCTTCAAAATAAAGTTGAAGATAGATACAGAAATGCCGTCGAAATGAAGAAAGCTCTGGATTTTAAAGAGAAGAATATTTCCAGTAAGGTGAAGAATATTATTTTATACTGGAAAAACAAACATAATCATAAAGAAAAAATATATGATAAAATATTAAGATATTTCAGAAAATATACTTAGTACTGTAAGAAAAATAACTCCGGCAAATTGTTAGAACGAACAATATTCTCGCGTCACGCATTACGCATTACGCGTCACGATATAAACTTTAACTATGATGTAGTTATTTCCTGACTGATCCTTAGTACTGCAACAGGTAAATTGGTACCCAAAAAATATGGAACACGCTCCTGTCCCTGTCCGGGCTCTGGAGGAAAAGATATGCCGTATTAAAAGAGAGTTATAAATTATATAGACGCAAAATATTAACAGTCTGCAAAATCAGTTTGCCACGCATTAGGATCATATCTTTGCCGTATGAGTCCGGACAGGGACAGGTTTTAGAAATGGGTATAAACTTATCTGGAGCGGTACTTAGGACTGAAAGAAAAACAACTCCTACTGTGATATAATAACCTTTTCTATGACTTTTTTCAGTTCTTCTACGGAATAAGGTTTTTGAATAAAACCTGCCAGTTCTTTTTCTGTAAAATGGTTTATGGCAGCCTGTTCATTATATCCACTCATAAGTATAACCTTTACATCAGGTTTAATAGTTTTTAATTGTTTAAATACTTCTGACCCGTCCATATATGGCATAGTCATATCCAGAATAACAAGAGAAATTTTATCTTTATTATTATTGAAGAGTTCAACAGTTTTTCTGCTGTCATTTTCTGTTAAAACATTAAAATCAAGTTTTTTTAACATTGCTTCTGCTACTGATAATACTGTTTGTTCATCATCTATAACCATAACAGTGTCTTTTATATGGCTATTTCTGTCTATGTCTGTGCAGGTACTTTCAAATTTTTCCGAAACAGGTAAGAAAACAGTAAAAGTTGAACCTGAGCCGGGTTTGCTTGATGCTGTTATAGTTCCATGGTGGCCCCTTACTATACCCAGTACTGCAGCAAGTCCCAGACCTCTTCCTGTGAATTTTGTTGTAAAGAACGGATCGAATATTTTATTCTGAATCTCTTCTGTCATTCCACTTCCTGTATCTTTTATTTCCAGATATACATAGTCTTTTTTTTGTAAATTTTTTGCCATAATACCTGACACATATATCCCGTCGTAGTTTATTATGCCTGTACTTATTGTAATATCACCATTGTTATCTCCTATGGCTTCAGAAGCATTCATAATCAGATTCATAATCACCTGCTGTATCTGTGCAATATCTCCTTCTATAACGGGAAGGTTTTCACGTAGATTATATGTTAATAAACATTTTTTTGAAACAGAAACTTCCACCAGTTTAGACATATTTTTTACGACTTCAGAAAGATTGAATGGTCTGATAAGAAATTTTCCCATACCTGAATAAGCAAGCATTTGTTTTGTGAGATCGGAAGCACGACGGGATGATATTACAAGTTGTTGAATATATTCTTTTACAGGAGAATCTTTTGCTGTTTCCATAAGGGCCAGATCTGCATATCCAAGTATTCCTGTGAGGATATTGTTAAAATCATGAGCTATACCTCCTGCCAGTATACCAAGACTTTCAAGCTTTTGAGCCTGCAGTAATTGTACTTCCAGTTTTCTTCTTTCTTCTTCCGCTTTTTTCTGCTCTGTAATATCTACGACAATACCTCTGAGACCTGCAGGTCTGCCTTCTATTATGATTGGAGATGAATATGATATAACAGGAAATCTTGTGCCGTCTTTTCTTATTACTGTATATTCACATCCGCCCTGTCTGCCTGCTGTCAGTACCTCTTTTATATTATTCATTGCTTTTTCCCTGTCTTCCGGTGCAATTATTTGAAGAACATTAAATCCTTTCTTTACATCTTCCGGAGAATAACCTGTAGCTTCATAGGCATAACGGTTTACAAAGATAAAATTCCCTTTAAGATCGAGTTCGAAAACTGTCTGAGGCAGTAAATCAGTCAGTTCTCTGTATCTCTGTTCACTTTCTATCAGTGCTTTTTCTGCTTTTTTTCTCTCTGTAATATTACGGGCTATACCAAGGTAACCGGTATAGTTTCCATCTATATCGAACACCGGTACTCCGCTTGTTTCTATAATAACTTCATGGCCATCTTTATGTAATACCAGATTTTCAAGATTTTTAAAAGATTTTTTTACTTCTGCTATGGGAGTAAAGGTTTCTTTTATTTTTTCCCCTTCTTCTTCCGGTCTGCGTTCCAGAGGTGTTGTGCCCAGTATTTCTTCCTGTTTATAACCAGTCAAATCGGTTATATTGGGGCTTACATAGGTATATTCATTTTTTTCATTTATCTGCCATATACAGTCACTGGTGGATTCTACGAGATAATGAAAACGCTCACTGCTTTCTTGAAGAACCTTTTCTGCTTCCATCTGTTTTATATGGCTGAGTCCTCTGTCTATAATAAAATTTATCAATGCTATGTAATATTCCATTATATTTTTAATTTTTTCTTTTGTAAAACAGGGTATTTTTTTTACATCTGCCATATATTCGTCATGAGGGAAATTAAATTTTTCTGCCCTGGAAGTGAAGAAATTTATGTCATGTTCTTCACCTTCATAAAAAAATTGTCCCAGAGAAACAGTAGCTACATGTTTTCCCATAATTATAACAGGTAAGGCCACATTCCACAGACCGTTCTGACATTTATATTCCACATGTTTGTTTTCCTGCAGATATGCTTTTATATTATTATGGGTTTCCCGGCATTCTTTACAGGAAATAGGATTGGCAAGATGGAATTTCCTGCATATATCCTGACATCCCGTGGCAATAAGAATATTACCGTTCTCATCTATAATAGCTGTAGCGACAGGTGAAATTTTATTGAAAA
>JBEHWP010000642.1:0-4059 GCA_040217665.1 Vulcanimicrobiota bacterium | reverse complement strand
GTACCAATTTACCTGTTGCGGTACTTAGGATATAAACAGATTATCACCATGGTCTAAAAATAACCCCTCTTTCCTGTAATAGAGATTTTATTTTATTAACTGTTTCTTCCATATTTTTATTATCTGTTACTTTCAAATCATAGGAAATATCAGTGCTTACATGTTCTCCCATCCATATGGTGACAGTTCTATCTGCAGGTATTACTGTCTCTATAAGTTCTATATCATCCGATCCGAGTTCAATAGCCGTTACTATCAATATAATCCCTGTATCCAGTAATATATTGGCTACTTCAGCCAGTCTCCTTAAATGTTCTTCTTTATTATTATTCTTTCCTTTTATATCTGCATCTACTCCGTAAAGCACATTCCCTATACCCATGAAATAGACAAATTTTCCGTCTTCGAAAAGCTTTCTTTCCAGGCTTTTCGCAACAGGTTTTTTACCGGTATTTTTTCCGCCTGTTATCAAAACAAGTGTTGACCACTGATTGTATTTTTCCGCCCTCTCTTCTTTACCTATCGTACTCTGCTCCCATTTGAAGTTTCTCCTGAAAACCTTGCTTCTTACAGATGTCTGTTTATATTCAAGAGCTTCTAATATAATGCCTCCTCCGCAGATTTCATAGTTATCTACAATAACAAATCTCCCTGTTACAGGTAATTCTTCCACAGTATCAAAGGCAACAGGTTTTTTTAGCTTTAAAATACATTCTGCCACATCATGACGGTTAATAGTTTCTTTTGTATTGATTTCATCCAGTGTTGACGCATCAATTATTCTGTTAATTTCTTCAATACACACAGTTCCTTTTGAAGTCCCCAATTTAAGAGTATATTCTTTTTCTTTTACCGCAGGTTCTTTCCCGAGCCAGAATAAACTTACTTTCAATCTGAACGTTACTTCAGGCCTTTTTTCTGATGTTCTGGCAGCTATTTCTCCTCTTGTTACATATATCTGTTCCTCAAGAGTCAGTCCTGCTGCATATCCTGGAGTTAACTCTTTTCTGGAATTACCGTTAAAGGATTCTATCGTTTTTATTCTGCTTTTTTTACCGGAAGGATAGAAAATAATTTCGTCTCCTGTTTTTATTGAACCTGATTGAACTGTTCCTGCTATGATGCGTCTGTTATCACTGAAACCACTGAATTTATATATGTCCTGAACAAACATTCTGAAAGGTTTATCTATAATAGAAGTCTCTTTTTCAAAACCATCCAGAACATCGACCAGAGTGCCTCTTTTGTACCAGGCAAGGTCTTTATTGTTTTTAGTACAGGATAAATGAGTCAAATCTTTCCCACCGATTTACAACCTTTCCACCATTGCCTGATAATTGGTATATGTTAGGCAGTAGCTATCTGCTTGTATTTTGCACTGCCTGACAGAAATTACGTCTTTATTACGGTTTATAAATAGTATATAATAAAAATACGGAATTTTTTCTCGCCTGTCTTCAGGCTCTTATGAAATTGTCATCACTTTCTATGTGATGAGAAATTTTAGCAAAGACTGTGATCCATATAAATCAGGAGGTACTTATGAATTATTTAAATAATATGACAGACTTTTTAAAATTTTTTGAAGAATATAAAATAATAAATATTAATATCTGGCGTATTATTCTGGCTATTTTGATGTTTTCTCTTATTATGTTATTAAGATGTATTTTCAGGCGTTTTTTTGTAAATACCCTGAAAAGACTGACTATAAAATATAAAATTGCAGACACGATTATAGAATCCTTGAAATCACCTTTTGAAACTCTCTTTATTCCCGCCGGCATATGGGCCGCTTTTCTTGTCATAGATTCCGATGTAACCAGATTGTTTGTAAATTCTGTAGTAAGAAGTCTCTTGATTTTTGCTTTTGCGTGGGCTGTATATAAATTACTCGGCGTTATTACGGGCGTGTTACTGGAAAAGGTCTCCAGGACGGAGACCATGCTTGACGACTATCTTATTGTGTTTATGGGCAAAGTATTTAAAATTATAGTGATAACAGTAGGTATTATTATGATTTTACAGGAATGGGGATATAATGTAACTACTCTTATCGCAGGTCTTGGTGTGGGAGGTCTTGCCATAGCTCTTGCAGGACAGAAGTCTGTAGAAAATGTTTTCGGATTTTTAATGATATTTCTGGATCGAGTCTTTGTTGTTGGAGACTGGATTGCAACACCTGATATAGAAGGGGTTGTGGAAGATATAGGCATGAGAAGCACAAAGGTCAGGACATTTGACAGAGCCCTTGTAACAATACCTAACTCTATTCTGGCAGGAGGCAAAATTATAAACTGGTCAAAAGCGGATAAAAGGCGTATAAATTTTATCCTCGGCGTAACCTATTCAAGTACTGTTGAGCAGATGGAAAGATTAAGCGGAAAAATTTATGAAATGCTCGAAGAAGACAGCCGTATAGATAACACAGATATATGGGTTTATTTCACAAATTTCGGAGACAGTTCTCTTGACATACTTTTGAATTTTTTTACAGAGAAACCTGTGACACGAAAAGAGTATCACAAAATTCGTCATGATATTAATCTTAAGATTATGGGTATCGTAGAAGAAACCGGTATGAGTGTGGCTTTCCCGTCAAGAAGTATTTATCTTGAAAATTTTGAAAGCCAGATGTCAGAGAGCCTGAAAAATTTGAAAAATTTTAATATTCGTGACGAGTGACGCGTAATGTGTAACGGGTTTATAACCTTTGCATTACGGTTCACACATTACGAGGTAAATAAATAAAACTGGATATTAGAAATTGGAAAGATTTTTCCTTGAGGACTGTAATTTTTTAATTATCCACTTCAGGTTCTACTGGTTTATAAACTTTTCTTTCTCCTTCTTCTTTCAAAAGAAAAAAGTCTTCCTCTTTCAGAGTAAGATGAGAACTTAAGTAAGGATCTCCTTTACTTAATACATCGCCCCACCGGCTATGGAATAATTCCTGTTCTTTTCTGAAAGATTCTACTTTTTTCATGCTATCCAGTGTGCCTCTGGTTTTACATTCATAATGATAGAACTCCGCATAAGGAGTCCATACAATAAGATACCCCATCTGTCTTATCTTTAAACACAGATCCGTATCATTAAAGGCCAGAGCAAAATTTTCGTCGAAACGTCCTGCCTCTTCAAATACTTCTTTTTTTACCATAAGGCACGCACCTGTAACGGCACTTACATTCTGAACTGTTTTTAATCTGCCGAAATATCCGGCATCATCTTTCGGAGCATGTCTGTATAAATGTCTTGCCAGGGTTTTTTTATCTATTATAACGCCTCCATGCTGAACGGTATTATCGGGATAGTATAATTTCGCTCCCGCTGCTCCAACTTCTTTTCTCTGAATATGTTCAATCATTCTCTCAAGCCAGTCCGGATTTATCACTTCTGTGTCATTATTTAAAAAAAGCATAATGTCTCCTGTAGAAGATGCTGCACCGAAATTATTGCATGCCGAATAATTAAAAGGTTTTTCCCATTGAATGATTTTGATATTATCTTTCTTCTTGAGTTCATCATAGAAAATAAAAGTGTCTTTTTTGGAACTCCCGTTTTCTATGATGATTATTTCAAAATTTTTATACGTTGATTTATCTGTAATAGATGTGACACACCTTTTTAAATCTTCGGCCTGATCTTTCGTTGGAATCAATATTGAGATTTTTGGATTATTCTTGATTTTATATGTTACCTTATAAAAACCGTCGCTCTGTCCCCCTTCGACATTTCCTTCAAAGCCTGTTCTTTCCAGATGGTTTTTTAATGCTTTTATGTCATGTTCTTTATTTATGCATTTTATTCGGGAATGATATAGTATAGATGGTATATGAATTATTTCTTTCGCCTCTTCGGATGCTCTCAGTATGTAATCATAATCTGAAATGTAATCAGTTCCGACCTTATCAACAAGGCTTTTCTTAAGGCATATATGGTTTATATAGTTAAAACTTCTCAGTGTGTCAGGGCTCCAGTCAGGTTTGAAGTGAGGTGAATGGCGACTGCCGTCTTCTGAAATAGAATCTTCGTCAGAGTAGATGAAATCCGATTTCG
>JBEHWP010000641.1:0-4073 GCA_040217665.1 Vulcanimicrobiota bacterium | reverse complement strand
GCAATATCCAGAAGTGTATCCCTCTGAAATCTGTTACCTGTAACTTCTATCTGCACCGGTACGTCACCTGTGCCGAGTGATGCCGGATAAGTTACTATTATATCATAAGGTATGGGTGAAAATTTTTCAGTCATCAAGCGGCCTATTTCATAAGCACTCCTTTCTCTATCACCCCTCTGCCCTATATCTATACTGACTGAAGCATATTCAGGTCCCTGGGCACCTGAGGATATAAGGCTCCCTGCCTCTGCTCCGACACTTGTAAATACAGACCTGACTTCAGGGAAATCTTTTTTATTGCAGATTATTTCTTCTATTTTCTTTGTAATTCTATCTGTTTCTGTTACATTTACAGTTGTTGGCAATTCTATTTTAACAAGTATTTTACCCTGATCATCCTTCGGGGCAAATTCAACCTGAATATGGGGAGCTACGAAAATCAATGATACAACAAGGGAACCCATGCCGGCAAGAACTACAAGCCATCTGACTTTTAACGCTTTATCCAGAACTGCTCTGTAAAAACTATCAAGACCATCATAAAATCTGTCGAAGAGGTCAAAAAATTTCTCCAAAACACTTTTCTTATTCTCTTCACTTTCACTTTTTAACCATCGGGAAGCAAGCATGGGAGTAAGGGTATAGGAAGTAAAGAGGGAAAATAATGTAGCAGATGCAACTGTAATACCGAAAGAAAAGAATACTTTTCCTACAATGCCTCCCATAAAAGCAACAGGAAGATATATGACACAGTCAGTCATTGTTATGGCTATTGCTGCAAGACCTATCTCTGTCCTTCCATCATAAGCCGCAGTTCTCGGATCTTTCCCCATTTTAAGATGTCTGTGTATATTTTCAAGAACCACTATGGTATCATCTATAAGAATACCTATACAGAGTGTGAGACCCATAAGAGACATCATATTAAGAGTCTGACCTGCGGCAAAAAGTATAATAAATGTTGCAATCATCGGAGAAGGAAGGGCTATGATTACAATAAAAACAAATCTGAAATTATGAAGAAATATAAAAATCACCAGTACGGCAAGAAGACCTCCGAGGAGTAATTCATGAAATACGGATTCTATGGAATTTTTTATATTTATTGACTGGTCATCACTTATCTTTATTGTAAGTTGAGGATAATCTTTTTTTACTGATTCCAGTTCTTCTTTTACTGCTTCAACTGTTTTTAAGGTATTGGCACTTCCCTGTTTTCTTATGGTAAGACCCACACTGTCAACACCATTAAGTCTTGTAAAAGCTTCTCTGTCTGCATTTCCGTCTATTACATCTGCAATATCGGACAGTCTTATAATTTCCATGCCATTTTTAGTTGTTTTTGAAATTCTTAAATTCTTTATTTCATTAATACTCTGAAATTCTCCCAGAAGTTTTATGGCATTTTCCTGGATCCCGGGCTTCATATTACCGCTGGGAACATTTAAATTTGCTGCCTGGAGAAGATTCTTTAATTCAGCTATTGTCATAGAATGGGCTATTAATCTTTCCTGATCTGCAAGTATAAGGATTTCCCTTGTATCTCCTCCGGCAACATCAACATTACCTACTCCATTCTGTTTGGCAAATCTGTCGGCTATAATATTTTTAACAAGTGTTTTAACTTCTCTTATATTCATGGAATCACTTGTAATACCTATAGTGATTACAGGCAATGCATCGACATCCAGTTTTGATACAATAGGTTCTTTTGCATCATCAGGGAGATCCTTTTTCGCAATGGCTACTTTTGCCCTAACTTCTGCAGCGGAAACATCACCATCTGCTTCTATTAAAAACTGTATGATAACTGTCGAAATGCCTTCTCTGGAAACAGATTTTATCGTATCTACCTTATCCACACTGCTTACCTGATCTTCAATTCTCTTCGTCACGAGTGCTTCTATTTCTTCCGGCCCTGCTCCAGGATATATTGTCGTAACCGTTACCATAGGTACATCTATTTTAGGCATTTTATCAACAGGCATCATAGTCATAGAACTTATACCCATAACAATGAGTGCTATAAATACCATAACTGTAAATACAGGACGTTTAATAGCTACATCTGTCAACCACATATATTACTCCTCATTTATTATATTCACTGTATCTCCGTCTTTTACAAATCCTGAATAAACTACTTTATCACCGGGTGTAAGTCCCTCTACAATTTCACTGTTGTTATTCATGGATGGCCCTTTTACAATATATTTCTGTATCACTTTAGAATCTTTTACCATAAAAACAAAAATTTTATCATTCTGTGTTTTTATACATGAATCAGGTATTACAGGAACTGCTTTATGTTCGGCAAGAAGTATTTCCCCTCTGGCAAACATGCCGGGTTTCAGGTCTTTTCCCGGTTCCTTCACAGTTATTTTTATCGTAAACTGCCTGCTTTCAGATGCCGCAGGAATAATGTCCTTTATATAACCGTTGAAGGTTTTATCACTGTATCCGTTTACTCTTATTCCGTCTACCTCTATAATTACAGTCATGCCCTTTTGTATATTTGTAATATCTTTTTCTGAAATAATTCCCTCAAAATAAAGGGTGGAAGGGTTAAATACATCTATTATGGATGTAGTACCGGGACTGTTTGTATATTCCCCGCCTTTCACGTGAAGTTTTGTAACATATCCTGAGAAAGGAGCTTTAACAAAAGATTTTTGAAGATTTCTCTTTACTATGGCCAGACCTGCTTCGGCCTGAGATACCTCTGCCCTGGCAGCGGTAACAGCTTCATATGCCGCCTTTACCTGAATCCTTTTTGATATGGAAATAGCAAGTAATTCTTTTGCCTGTTCAAGTCCTGCAAAGGCAGTATCTACAGAAGCCTGTGCCATTTCAACCTTATTTTTCGCAGCTTCTTTTTCCTGAACCCTTGAGCCTTCTTTTACAAGGCTGACCTGTTCTTCAACCGATTTATATTCTGCAAGAGCAACATTATATTTTAACTGGGCCACTTCCATATTCTGTTTTGATATGGCCCCTTCGTCATAAAGCCTTTTCGCTCTGCCAAGATCTAACTCTATTTGATCCAGATTTGCCTTTGCCTGTATAAGTCCCTGTTCTGCCCTGGCAATCTCCTGGCTTCTTGCACCTTCTTCTACAATAGACAGATTTTCTTCGGCTGCATCAAGGGCGGCTTTTGCCTGCACATACTGGGCCTGTGCAGCTTTTACTCCTGCTTCTGCCTGTTTTATGGAAGCTTCCACCTGATTGTCAAGCATTACGGCATTACTCTGGGCCTGTGATAGTCTTGATGTGGCTGCGCTCAGAGCAGACCGGGCCTGAAAAGTCTGATCCTGAAGTTCACCCGGGTCTATAACAGCTATAAGCTGATGTGCAGTTACATACTGTCCTTCTTTAACACATACTTTCTCTATGGTTCCTTTATTACTTGTGCTTACGGTTATATCTTCATCAGCCTTCAATTCTCCGCTCGTTGTTATTGTTACAAGTATATCTCCCTTTTTTACGGTTACCACTTCCACAGGAATACCTTCTTTTTTCTGGAGTTCTTCTCTCGTAACTTCTTTGTTTTCCTTACAACTGCACATACATAACAGGATCATTATAAGAAATAATATTTTTCTATTCATATTTCATATAAGGCTCTGATGCCTTTTTACTCCTTCCTGTCCGAAATTTTCAGGTATATCATAAATTTTGTATAAACATCTATTCTTACATAATATAAAATTTCATTCAGTTAAATGTTCTATAAGATTTATATTCTTTAAATTTCCGTTTTCCGGCAGTATGCCGGTAGTTCTTATGATTCTGGCTATGGCGGTAAAATAATTATATCGAGCCTGTACCCTGGACGCTTCCGCTCTTGTAAGTAAAGCCCTGCTGTCTGTCACTTCCAGGAAAGGAGCAACACCTTCTTCATATCTGAGAGATGCCACTTTATAGTTCTTATCTGCCGCTTTCAGGGTTTCCTCTACTTTTACAACTTCTTCTTCCGCTGCCATAAGGTCCAGATATGCCTGCTGCACCTGAAGGGCTATAACACTTTTTACCTGCTCAAGAGAAACCTCTGATTTCTTAAAATTTGCTTCTGC
>JBEHWP010000640.1:0-4078 GCA_040217665.1 Vulcanimicrobiota bacterium | reverse complement strand
AGAGTTCTCCCTGAAATTATAAAAAATGACGCAGATCAGAGTGATATGATATTAATACCTGCAGGTAATTTCCTTATGGGAAAGCAGGGAGGCCAGAATAATCCCAGGCATACAGTTTATCTGGATGATTATTATATAGATAAATATCCTGTCACAAATCTCCAGTATGAAAAATTCGTAAAAGAAACTAAATATAAAACTGAAGGTGATTACGGAAAATATTATTCTTCAGGAGCAGGTAACTATCCTGTAACATGCCTTACCTGGAATGATGCATGTGCTTATTTAAAATGGGCAGGTAAAAGGCTTCCTACAGAAGCAGAATGGGAAAAAGCTGCTGCAGGGCCGGAAGGTCGACTATATCCCTGGGGAGAAACATGGGATCCCAATAAATGTAATAATCTTAATATTACCAGGAAAGATATAATAGCCCGTATGATGAATATAAATAACAACAGAGGTACCATACCTGTAGGTATAATCCCCGAAGGTGCAAGTATTTATGGAGTGGAAGATATGGCCGGGAATGTATGGGAATGGTGTGATGACTGGTATGAAGATAATTATTACACAAAAAGTCCTTCCTCAAACCCTCAGGGGCCTTCTACAGGTAAATATAAAATCGCCAGAGGCGGTTCGTGGAAGGCAAATTATGACTACTTTTTTCAATCCTCTAACAGAAGATGGGCATCTCCTCAGGACCGTATTACATTCTGCGGTTTTCGAGGAGTAAAAGACGTAACATAATAAATCGTCACGCGTAACGCGTTACGCGTGACGGATGGTTTCACTACTCACTGAAAAATTACTTCAACTTATAAACAGTAGAGGAAGATCTTCCGTTTTTATAATCTATTTTCACCTGAAAAAATTTAGCATCCAGCTGTCTCTTCAAATTGCATTTAAAAGGAAAATTTGTTACTGTTTCACTCTGTAGTTCTTCTTTACTGGCATTCAGAAGAATATAATGAACCTGAGAAATAGAATTATCTGATTTTTCACTCAAAGACGTACTAAAAAGACCGTCAGAAGTAATTTTCATACGCATATTAGGCGGTAATGTCTGAGGTGCATCAGACGGGAAATCAGGCACAGAAAATACAGGCGGTTCATAATAGGTGGGGCTATAGGTTTCTTCATAATATGGCTCAGGTGTACTCCTTGGCGGTGGAACATAGGTAACCTTCGGAGTAGACTTTGGAGTAGGTTTGGGAGTCACTTTCGGCTTTTCACTATAGGAGACACTTACTTTAGGAGCAGGTACCGGAGTAGGAGCGGGATATTCAATAGTACTTGCATAGTATCGATTTTCATTAAAAGCCGGACCGGGTACACTGGGTTTATCAGTTGAATAGGAAAAGTCTTTATCTATAGAGTTTGCAGAAGCGAGAGTAAATTCCTTCGGTATTGACGTATAAAGCTGATTGATATCATTTATAAAAGCCGGATCGTTATATGATAGTTCTCTTACTGTATCCTGCAGAATAGATGGACTTATAGGACCTCCTTCATAATCACTGTGTTCAATGGCTTTCATATAAATTCTTTCCAGGGCATAACCTTTCCCATATGGTACAGCATATCTTGGCTGTAATCCCTGTGTTATAAGTAAATTATCCCTGAGAAGTGAAAGCCACCAGTAAGCCAGAGTAGTCCTGCTTCCGTTCGCTCCGCGAAATTTTTTTGCCATATTTCCGTCAACTGTTACTATAGTATTTTTACCGGAAGGATCAACAGACTGAATGACTACCTCTCCTCCATTATAACCTACAACAAAGGATTCCGGTGAATTTTTTCCGCTGTTCAGAAGGTAGTTCAATCTATCTGCTATTATTTTTGCTCTGTCATAAGGTGTCAGTTTACCTGCCTTATCTGTTATAGATATAAGTGTCATTCCTGAAAATGTAACAAGACCTTTACCGTCATAATATTTATAATCGAAATAATCTTCACCTTTTGCAATTGAAAAGGAACAGAGTAATAACAATAAAATCAAATGAAATGTTAATATTTTCACAGAAACCATCTCCTTTATAAGGTTTTTTATAATGTTCTAATATAATTTAGGCGGATTTTTTAAAAAATTTTTCTATACTCCTTTGCATAGATAAATAGATATGAAATTTCACCGGCCACTCCCTCCCACTATCTAATTCCGTAAAATTGTATGACAGCAAGACCTTTCCTTGACTGTTCCGCAAGTTCACAATCAGGATCAATATCTATAACCTTTTTGAAATAACTGGAAGCTTCTTTAAATTTACCTGCTTTAAGATATATGAGTCCCAGTCCATAGTAAGGATCAACATAATCAGATTTAAGTTTTATAGATATTAAATATTCTTTCACAGCACCTTCCATATTTTCTTTTTTATAGTATGCCCTGCCAAGATTATAATGAACATAAGCATCTAGAGGATCAATATCAATGGCTTTTTTATATTCTTTTATGGCATCATCGTAATGGTCCTGATATGCATACACTCTGCCGAGATTATAATGGACATAATATATATCAGGATCTAATTTAATAGATTTTTTATAATGTTCTATGGCAGAAGAAAAATCTTTTTTTAATACATAATAATTAGCCTTTGTATAATAATTCAAAGGATCATTCGGATCTAATTTTATAGCTTTATTTATGTCGGCACGAACTTCATCAAGTTTTTTATTTTTTATTATATAAATATCAGATTTACCACGTAGTCCTTCTACGGAATCCTTATCCAGTTCCAGAGATTTTTTGAACCATTTAAGGGCTATGTCATAATCTTCTTTTCTTTTATAGCACTCCCCTATGCCGTTAGTGGCATCTATATTATTGGGATTATCTTCAAGTATCTTTTTATATTCTTCTATGGCCTTATCATATTTTCTACCTGTAATATATACGTCAGCCATTTCCATCCTTGCCTGATGGTAATCATCCTGAACCTTTAGAGCCAGGGTAAACCATTTCATAGCATTTGTATAGTCTTTCTTTTTCTTATAGGAAACCCCTATTTTTACTCGAACCGGTACACTGTTAGGTTCAAGTTCCAGTAACTTTTCATATTTACCTATTGCTTCTTTATAATTTTTCAGAACAAAATAGGAGTCTCCCAGACCATTAATGGCTTCAGGATTATCTTCATTTATTACAAGTACCTTTTTATACCATATCTGAGCATTAAAAACATCTTTTTTTGCGAGGAAAAGTCTTGCCATATTCAGATGTGTTGTTTCGTCATCTTTATCAATATCCAGAGCCCTTTCAAAAGACAGCTTTGCTTTATCATATTCTTTTTGCTTCAAATAAGCTTCACCGATTCCCCTGTGAGCTTTTAACGAATCACCGTTGAGATTTATTACTTCCTGATATTTTTTTATGGCACCGTTATAATCTTCTTTTTTATAAAATTCTCTTGCTTCGTCACATAGAATATCTGCTTTTCTGTCTGTGTAATAACTGTTACCGGTAAAATATATAATGGCAATTATGACTGATAGAATTATGAAATAAAAAGACATATTCATAATTTTCCGGGAAACGTTTTTCCCTTTCTTAACAGGTGAAAGGGTCAATTCTGTATGACCGCCAGCAGGTTTAAAGTCTTTCGAAAGCTCATCAATGGTAAGCGTTTCTCTGGCAGGCTCTTCAGATTCAGGAGGAGGAATTTCTTTAACAAAATCTTCTGATTTAGGGGGAGAAAACATTTTCATCTCTGTTTTTCTGCATAATAAAAGGGCTTTCTTCATATCTACTGCGCTCTGGTATCTATCTTCTATCCTCATAGAAATTGCCTTCATTATTGCTTTTTCCAGCTCTGACGGGTTCTGGCTTATAGGAGGGAAATTAAAGGGAACATTTTGCTGGGGATCTCTATCTGTCATAAGATAATAAAGGGTTACTCCGAGGGAATATATATCTGACACAGGATAGGCAAGTCCCTGATATTGCTCCGGTGAAGCAAATCCCGGCGTTCCTGTTATAGTTCCTGTTTTTTTCGGCTGTAATATTTTTGCAAGACCGAAATCTACAAGCATAATATTTCCCTGAGGATCTATCATTATATTTGAAGGTTTTATATCTCTG
>JBEHWP010000639.1:0-4083 GCA_040217665.1 Vulcanimicrobiota bacterium | reverse complement strand
TAAAACGGATGCATCTACAGCCTATGATATGCCGACACAATTATTGTTAGGTTATATGCCTGTGTTATATCATAAAAATCCGAAGGATATTTTTATAATAGGACTGGGAAGCGGTGTAACATGCAAAGCGGTAACGGATTTCCCCGAAGTCTCATCTGCAGAATGCGTGGAAATAGAACCTGCAGTAGTGGAAGCAGCCCGATATTTTAAAGATTTTAACGGTAATGTTCTTGAGAATCCTAAATTACATGTGACTATTGATGATGGCAGAAATGCCATGCTGGCTTCTCAGAAAAATTATGATGTAATTATTTCAGAACCTTCCAATCCATGGATAGCAGGTATTGGAAATCTTTTCACAATAGACTTCTATAAGATATGTAACAGTAAACTGAAACCCGATGGCATCATGGTTCAGTGGTTTCATCTTGCCAAGATGAATCACAGGGACATTGATATGATCATAAATACTTTTTATTCAGTATTTCCTGAAGGTATTGTATGGCGCGGAAAAGATACAGATCTGTTTCTTCTCGGGTCAAAGGAAGCTCTTGTATTTGATTACGAAAAATTTAAAGAACGTTATGAACATAATAAATCCTTCCGAACCTCTATGGAATCTATTAATATTAATAAACCTGATGTGATTTTTACCCATTATGTCACAAAACCCGTTGATATAGAATATAGTTCTATTCTTTTAAATACAGATGATCTGCCGTTACTGGAATTTTCCGCTCCTAAAAGCCTTTATCTGGAGAGCGGTGATAGGAATTTAAGGTATATATATCAATATAAATTATCTGAAATTCCTGCTCTTAAAGATGATAAAAAAATTGTCCTTTCAGAAGACTATTATGTAGAAATGTTTAATTTTTATAACAGACATATGCCTGATGTGGCACAGAAATATTTAGAGAAATATTCGGATAAATTATCAGTTATTAAAAAGAAATATTAGTATGTGAAGGCACAGGAGAACAGATCTATATAATTTAAGTCTGTTCCCCTGAATTAATTCACGTTCTGTTATTCTTTCGGAAAATATGTTCTTAAATATCTGGAATTTATGTAACCTCTTGTGCCAAATCTTGTTACTATTATATTACCCATTTCATCAATACCTACGTCATTGGCATAGCAGATAACTATTACTCTGTCGCCGTCCGTAATTACATCACTTCTCGGAGAACCAGGGGAAGGAGCCATGTATAGAGGTACGTGCATGGTATTGTCAGTACTTATGGTACCTATACCGCTCGATTTACCTTTTACATTGACGGATATGTCATGAATATAACCTGTTACATTTCCAAGGGTCATAATATTTGCCCATCCGTCTTTTATTGAGAGTATAAGAAAATATTCGCCTTTATTTACTGTGTCCAGAATATCAGACATGTCATTCTGTTCTCTATGAATTTCAGCAGAGTCCATATCATCAATGATTTTGCCATACTGGTAAATGACATCCTGTGCCGTTACAGGTAATATTGCACATAACACTATTATAATTATAGAAATAAAACATTTATACATTTAAACTCCCCCTTATATTACTGTGGCAAGCATAAGTAATAAATTTTTGCTCACCAGGTACGATTATATTATAACTGTTTTAATTTACAAATCAACTTTTATCTTGACTCTGTCATATTTCAAAAAATATAGAATTCAAGCCAGTATAAAATTTCAAAATTTATCTCTGTAATTTTGGGTTGGCTTACAATATATATATGAATTTCTAATGTGACATTGGCAAGGTATTTACTTAAATTATGAAATATACTATAACTGAATAAAGGTATTTTTGTCTGGATTGTTGAATAGAAAATTACATTATATTTTTATAAGGAGATGAAGCAATGAGGATAAAGAAAATTCTATTCTTTTTTATAATAATTATATGTGCCGGTATGGTGTTCTCCGGTAATGTTTTTGCCGAAGAATTGGGTGCATGTATTTTTATTAACGGGGAATATTACACTGACACGAAGATTGATAATTCCAATCCCGCCTGTATTCTTGTAGCACTGTCATTTTTTGAAAAATTCGGTTATGCGGTTTCGTGGGATAACAGTAATCAGGTAGCAATTATTGAAGATACTGTAGTGAGCGGGGATGAAAAATATTCTCCCAATCACCGCTGGTGGGCTATCATGACAGGAAAAGATAAACTTGTAATAAATGAACCCGGTAAGCAGGGACTGACAACTATGAATTTTAAAGATATGGGAATTTCCGCTCTTCCTTTTCAGGGAATGGATGATGTCTATGTACCTCTCGGTATTGCATCGAAGATTACGGGAGAAATGTTAAATTACAGTCAGGGAACTATTTATCTTAATCTCAAAGATACAGGACTTTTGCAGAAAATTTACAGATTCAGTGCCGGTAATGCCCAGAGTACAACACGTTTCTCTGCAGACAGCGAATTGATTAAATTATTTAGATAAGTTGCTTCTACATAGTTTTCATCTAAAGCTTTATTTTAGGCTATTAAAAATGAAAATTCCTATACCTTTAAATTATTCGAAGAATAAAAATAGAGATGCCTCAGGCATCTCTATTTTTATAGGAATTATTCCGATACAAATTCGTAGAGTTTGTCCGAGTTCCTGTGGTATCCGCTGTAATTATCAGGATCCATATCAGGTGCATTATTATCAGGTGCACGATGATACATTATAAAAAGGGCGTTCTTATCAGCATCAGAGAATTCATCACTTCTTTTACCATAAAGAGAACCCTGGGGCCAGTAATTCATTACAGAATATTCCATCTGCGGACTGTTTACGTCAAGGTTTTCAAAAGGATGCCACAGCGCAAGGGCATGACCCATTTCATGTCTTATAGTACTCGTAAAATATGATTCATTTTGATATTCTGCAGATAATACAAGTCCACCACCTCTGAGCCATAAATCTCCGTCCCATGTGCCTCCGCCAAAGCCGCTATTGCTGCCAAGACTCTGTATCATAGAAATACCTATGCCATTATAGCCGGCTTTTATATAGCCCCACTGGGGGGTACCTGAACTGAACTGCCATCTTGGATCATCATTTACCCTGCCGTTATAATATTCTATTTGCGGACTGGAAAAGAAACCGTCTGCCAGTCCTCCTACTTCCTGTATGACAGCTACTATTTTATCTATTGTAGCCTGAGGCACTGCAACATTATCTACATCCTGCACATATTTATATATGATGAATTTAGGTTTTACTTCCCATCTTGCCGTGCCTGTATGACCGGTAGGCCATACTGTGAGAGCACGGAACATGGTAGTGTTGAAATTTGATGGCAATACACTTATATCCTGCTGCCCTCCTGATAGATTTACAGGTAAACTTCTTGTAATAATATTTCCGGCTGTTACTGTCAGACGCTGTGTGCCTGTTCCTACTGATGTAATGGTATAATAACCGTTTGAATCTGTTATCCCTGTCTTACCCTGAACTGCCAGATTTACACCTTCTACCGGAGCATTTGTAAACAGATTATATACTCTGCCTACAAGGCCTCCCGCAACAGGTGTGGGGCCGGTTGGCGTATTTGTAGCAGTGGGAGCAGAACTTCCGGGAGTGTTTGTTGGAGTCGGTGTGTTTGACGCAGGTGTGGTTGGAGTAGGCGTGCTTCCAGAAGGTGATGTTGGAACAGGTGTTGGGACAGGTGTGGCGATAATGCCATTTGTAATATTAACAATACCACCTGTATTTCCATCCTTTCCACCTGAAGGATTGTTCGGATTTATATTATATTCACTTTCAGTTCTCCACATAGCTATATAAACATTTCCCTGGGGAATATCTGTAAAAAGGTATGAACCGTCTGATGCAGTAGTCATGGTTTTGTAAGGTGTACCCTGTGCTGTTAGCCCGGTGCGAGGAAATGAAGATGTATATAAAGCTACAAAAGCATTTGCAATAGGAGTAGTTTCATCACTTTCAAATACTTTCCCCGATACACTTCCTGTAGGAACCTGTGTCGGCAGGGGAGTGGCTGTCTGGGTAATTACATTAACAGTTGTTCCGCCTCCTCCTCCGCATCCTGCAAATAGTATGAAGAGTATTAATCCTGTGA
>JBEHWP010000638.1:0-4083 GCA_040217665.1 Vulcanimicrobiota bacterium | reverse complement strand
TTTCCAAGTCAATACGGGTTGCGTTTCAAAATGTTCTGACTTATCTGGTTTTATTTAATTCATTCAATAACATAGAAATATTCTTATCTGCTGTTTTTATCTGTTTATCTATATCTTTAATCAACTCTTTATAACTCATGGACTGCTCAACTTTAATCTTTGTGTACATATTTCCGGAATAGGTTGTAATATCAGTATAAACGATTATATTTTCTATTATCTTTTTATTTATATCTTTATATTCTTCAGGAGGACTGAAACCATCTATCTCTCTTTTCAATCCCATAAACTTATCACTGTACCCCCATAATTCCATAGGCTGAGCCTGATTTATAATCTGTCCTTCCTTTACATATATTTTCTCCAGATTATTCTTAAAATTACTTACACATTGATTTTTCTTATTCATAATAGAGATAATCTTTTCCCTGTAAAGTTCTTTTGTAAGCTGTGGTTTCGTAAAGGAAAAACTTGTTGTTCCAAGTAAAAGTTTTATTAAAAAAGGAAGGGACAGCAAAAAAACTGCCAGAACTATTACTTTCCAGTTTGTAACAAAAGTTGTAATTTTATTTACATTATTGGACAGTTCCTTATTCTTTTCTTCAGCTGTTTTTTCCACAGTTACATCTATATCAGGGAAAGCCCTGGCAAAAGCAAGTTTCAACTGTCTTTTAAGTTCTAAATCTTCTGTGGTTTCAATCAATTGTTTAAATGGTTCCAGTGCTCTCTGGTCTCTGAATTCTCCCAGTGCCCATATAGCTTTAAGAACAATTTTTCTGTCAGAAGATTTAAGAGCTTCTATAACCGGTTCTATACTGTCAGGATCTTTTAATATTCCGAGAGCACCGATAGCTTTTTCCTTTACCATTACAGATGTATCCTTTTTTAGAGCCTCTATAATAGGTAGAGTTTTCTTAACATCAGGTAATAGAAGTAAGCTTTCTATAGCTCCTGCTCTTCTGTATTCATCACTGTCTTCAGAGATTATTTTCAAAAGAACTTTAAAAGCCAGATCTTTTTTAGGCCCTGTAAGTTCCTTTTTAGCTCCGTCACGGATACCAAACATGGGAGATTTTAACTTTTCAACAAGTGAAAGTATTTCTATGACTTCTTTATCACCTATATCCATTTAAATTATCCTTTCTATTCCTTAATTTAGCCGGTATATAAGAACAAAATGGTTCTTCACCCATATAATCTCCGCATTCTCCATAGGCCCTGGCACGGCAGCCCATACAGATATGCTTGTATTCACACACACGACACTTGCCCTTCAGGTTATCCAGATTTCTGAGTTCTCTGAATATATCACCATTTTTCCATATTTCTTCTATTTTATTCTTTCTTATATTTCCTGCACTTAAGGGAAGATAGCCACATGGCCTCACATCTCCTGTAGAAGATATAAACATAATGCCAGTTCCGGCAAGACAGCCCCTGGTCATGGCTGACATACTATGGACTCCGTTGCCTCTTTTCACTCTATCCTTTCCTTTCTGGGCCTTTATACGGAAATAATGAGGTGCACAGGTAGCTTTCAATTGCACAGGAGAAGATTCTGATTTTTCATAAAACCAGTTGAGAATATCCTCATATTCCTCAGGTGTTATCTGCTGTTCTTTTGAAAGTTCCACACCACATCCTACAGGAACAAGAAGAAATATGTGAAGTGCGTCTGCTCCGAGATTTACAGCCATATCTAAAATATCCGGTATTTCTCTAAAATTATGCTTTGTTATTGTACTGTTAAACTGTATACTCATACCGAGTTTTTTCAGATTATTAAATCCCTTCATAGTAGCCTGAAAAGAACCGGCAATTCCGCGAAAACTGTCATGAGTTGTAGAAGATGCACCGTCTATACTTATACTTACCCTTTTCACTCCTGATGATACAATTTTACCTGCTACAGTCTCATCTATAAGGGTACCGTTAGTAGCAAGGGCAACAGGGAAATTCATATTTACTCCATAATCTATTATGTCAAATATATCACTTCTGTAAAGAGGTTCCCCCCCTGTAAGAACCAGTATCGGTTTCCCGAATATTCTAAGCTCGTCTATTGTTTTTTTTATTTCTTCTCCTGTTAATTCCCCTGGCAGAGGGGAAGAACTCACGGAGGCCCGGCAATGAACACAGCGAAGATTACATCTCTGTGTCAGTTCCCAGAATATAAGTCTCGGTGACATATTTTCATGTAAATTGTTTATATAAAACCCTCCTTTTTATATAATTTATTATTTCTGTAACTGAAGAATTATTTCCAGATCATAATTTTAAATAATTTACTATAAAAAAGCAATTAAATCGAAGTAATTTTTTCATGAGAAAAAAATAAAATATTTAGATAAAATTTTATCTAATGCTTGATTTACACCATTAAAAATGAAAATACCTATACGCTTATTATTATGATATAATTACTGTAATCATGGAACATAATGCGGGAAAAATATTACATAATAAATATAGAATAAAAAAATTCCTTGGCAGAGGTGCTATGGGGAATGTTTATCTCGTAGAATATATTAAAGACCACAGACAAATGGTTATAAAAGAGCTTGTACCTTCACCTGACTCAAAATTAACAGAAGAACTGTGTCATGAAATATTCTTCAGAGAAACCGAATTTATATCCAAATTCAACCATCCCGGACTTCCTGAAATGTACGGTGCATTCAGAGACGATGGCCATGATTATATTGTAATGGAATATATAAAAGGGCAGACACTTGAAGAAGTGATAAAAACTCACCCCGTTCCTCAGAATAAAGCAATCAAATGGACTATAGAACTTGCATCAATTCTGAACTATCTCCATAATGCTTTTGAACAACCGGTTGTTTACAGGGACTTAAAACCGGCAAATATAATAATAACACCAAATAACAGAGTGAGACTTATAGATTTCGGTATATCCCGTTATTATAATCCCGATAAAGATACAGATACTTTCAGGCTCGGTTCTCCCGGTTATGCAGCGCCTGAACAATATAAAGGAAGAGGGCAGTCAACCCCTCAATCCGATATATTCAGCCTGGGTGTAATATTATACCAGATGCTTACAGGATATGATCCCACACTTACACCATTTAAATTTCCTCCTGCAAGACAATTGAAACCATCAATAAATGAGGAACTTGAAAAAATAATAGAGAAGGCAATAAATTTAGACCAGTTAAAACGTTATATAAGTATAATAGAATTTAAAGAACAACTGGATAAATACATGTCTTCTATTGATATAGAAATGCCAACGAGTAAATCAAAAAAGAAGAAGAAAAAAAAGAAAAAATCTGTTAAAACAGAAGAAGAGAAACAAGAAAAACTTCGTGAGAGTAAAAAACACATCACCTGTGAACAGATAGACCCTTCATCTGCTCTCCTGTCACTACTCATTATAATTCTATCTTTATTTGCAGTATTAATACTTGCAGTTATTCTGACAGAATGAACATATAAAAAGCTATTCTTCTCTTCCCCCTTCACTCTTAACCCTTCACGACTCTCATATAAATCTCTGCCCTGCCTCTTTCGTAGCAAGGACAGCTATCTGAAGGCTGGTCAGGCCGTCTTCTAATTTAATTCTGAGGGAGTGTCCCGGTTCTTCAATTGCTTTGATAAGATCAGCCATTACAGCGCAGACACAGTTAGAATAAACCTCGCTTTTTTGAAGACCTATATAAAAAGTTCCTGAAATCATTTCTTCCACATAATATTCCAAACCGCTGCAATAGATTTTATTTGTTTTCACAGGTATGGAACTCTGAATTTTAAACCCCGGCAACAGTAAAAGTTTCTCTTTCGTTTCTTTATTTACAAGAGCGCTTATCTTTCCCCATAGAGGAAGCCATCCTTCTATATGTATTCTGGCAAGATCAAAGGCAAACAGGATTGTTGTAATCTCAAAAAAATCAGGGCACGCAAAAGAATGATAATGAGTGACAATGAGCCCCCTGTCATAAAGAACATCTCCCATAACCTGATCTTCCTGTTTTTCATTTCTGTAAAAAGACATACCATGGACAGTAGTAAATTTCTGTTCTGTAAGACTGTTTACCAGATCTATAAAATGAACGCCAT
>JBEHWP010000637.1:0-4094 GCA_040217665.1 Vulcanimicrobiota bacterium | reverse complement strand
TCTTCTGTGCTCTTCCACAAGAGATTTATCATTAAGAAACAACTGGGCATAACCAAGTATAGAATTAAGGGGTGTTCTGAGTTCATGACTCATACTGGCAATAAAATCACTTTTTGCTATACTTGCACTTTCTGCTATATTTCTTGCTATTACCAGTTCTTTTTCTATTTTTTTTCTTTCTTCTATGTTATTCTTTAATTCCCTGTTAAGAACTGCAAGCTGAATTGTTCTGTCTATAACTCTGTCTTCCAGCTCTTCATTGATTTTTTTACTTTTTCTTTCCATATTTTTACGTTCCGTAATATCAACAGAAATAGCATGATACCCTTTTATTAACGTTCCATATTCATTATAAAAGGGTATTATTTTTGTTTCCAGTTCAATGACAGAGCCATTTCTGTGTTTCATGACAGATTCTGACGGAAACAAGGCGGGAACTTCTGTTTTCTCATAGTTTCCGGCCACAAAATCAATGGCTTTTTTCCCAAGTATTTCTTCCGGTTCATAACCCAGAATATTTTTGACTCTGGAATTTGAATAGGTAAAAAATCCGTCTTTATCATATTCCCATATCCAGTTACTGGTATTTTCAATAATATTTCTGAATCTTTCTTCACTTTCCCTCAGGGCTTCTTCTGCCATTTTTTTCTCTGTAATGGGAAGTACTATTTCAAGTGCTGAAACAACTTCTCCTCTGCTATTTTTAAAAGGTGTTGCTATAATCCGCGACCATATTAAACTGCCATTTATATCCAGTCCTTTCTGTTCATGTATTGATACTTCTTTCCCATGTTCCAATACCTCTCTTACACCGCAATCAGGACATACTTCACTTCTTTTATTATAGCTCGTAAAACAGCATTTATTTTCTACATCTCCGAATTTCTTTTTCAAAAAATCATTTGCCCATAATGTTTTATAATCTTTAGAAATAATAGCAACTCCTGCTCCTATATTATAAGTAATTGTCCTGAGAAGTTCCCTTTCTTTTTTTATCGTTTCTTCTGCTTCTTTTAATTTTTTTCTTTCTTCTGTTATTTTCAATGCCCTCTTAACAGCAGGAACAAGCCTTTTAATTGAATTTTTCAGAATATAATCAACTGCACCATAATGAAGGGTTTCCACTGCAAATTCTTCTCCGAATGTATCTGTTATAAATATAACAGGTATGTGAGGACATTTTTCCGTAGCAATACCGAGGGCAGACATTCCGTCAAAAGGAGGAATTCTGTAATCAGTAAAGATAATATCAAAATTATTTTTTTCAATAGCAGAGATAAAGGCCTGTTCATTATCTACAGGAGTTATTTCCGACGAGAATCCTCCTTCAGAAAGAATTGATTGAATCTGTAAAGAATCCAGATGAGAGTCTACAAGATAAAGAATCTGGAGCGGTTTCATAATCTCCTCCGTAATATCTCTCCTATAGAGTTGAGCATTAATATTCTCTGCAATATATAATTCTTTAGTTTTTCCCGAAAATCCTTCAAGTGTGGAAAGATGAATTGATATTTTCCCGGACCTGTGATAATATAACAGTTACTGAGGTGAGCATAAATAATACATAAATGCTCTCGTGATGCGTAAGGCGTGACGGGAGGAAAATTTTTATTATATGCTTATGGCCAAGCTCAGTAACATACAATATCAATAAAATTATCTGCCAGAGGAGATGGTAAAAGTGGCAATAAAAACTGACTGGAATAAAATCTTTGAAGAAATTAAATATAATTATTCTGCCAGAATAACGACTGGTTCAGGAGGATGGCCGGGGTTCGCCGGAAAACATAAAAACAGAGAATTTAATATTTGTCCTTCGGCACGAGAGCTTACCTTTCATATTTCTCTGAAATCGGATTTTGAACTTGGCCTTACAAACGAAAGTATCTTTACAGTCATGTTGAAAGGATTTCAGCAGGATATTCAAATAGGAGCGGAAGACTTTGACAGTCGCTATCTCATAAAAGGAGGCCCTGAAGAAAAAGTTATAGATTTCCTGTCATATGACAGAGTAAGAGGAACTATAAGATGTTTTGAACCGATAAAATCATTTCATCTGTGCCATTCATACCTTGAAATAACAAGAAAAATGGAAAGAAACGAAATATTTACAATAGATAAAATGGATTTCATTCTTGAAAGGTTCCTCTTTCTGGCAGACGGAATAGAAAATCCTGAAATCATAGAAGAAGATGATGAAGAAGATTAAAGTTTTATTGATAGGTGGCAGTGACATCGACACAGGTGTTGCCTGCAGACTTTTTAAATAAACCTTTGGTGCTGTAATATTTTTTCCCCTTCAGAGACTTCGTTGATCCGGAGCACCGGGAAGGTAAAGCACTATAGTTGATAACTAAATGGTACAAAAGGGATTTCAGTGGCCAGAGCATTCCGAAAACAAATAATCCTCTTTACTTCTTCTTTTCCACCATCCTCTGGAAAAGAGATATGTTACGAAGGTTCCCTTTAAAAAAGCACTTATACTTATGGCCCACCAGATACCTTCAACTCCCATATCACATTTGAAGGCAAGAAAATAAGCAAGAGGAATTCTTCCGACAGTCAGAGGAATATAAATCAATGTCGACGGCAGAGTATTTCCGAGCCCCGTAAAAACACCCTGAAATACTATTTCAAACCCCAGAAATATTTCACAGAACCCTATGATCCTCATATATTTCACCCCTTCAAAAAGCACTGTTTTATCATCTGTCATAATAGCAATAAAAGGATGGGGATATATGATAAATATGAGTGATACAGGAAAAAGGACGCATGTTACGTAGAAAATATTTGCCCATGCTGCTTCTACCGCTTTTTTCATATCTTTTATACCTGTATACTGGCCTGTCATGGTAGCGGCAGATACGGCAAAACCGGTACATATGAAATATGCAACTCCTTCCACCCTGTGACATATATTCAGGGCACAGAGGGCAGGAATATTACCGAGCATGGTAATAAATTTAGTAAGGAAAGGGAAAACCATACAGAAGATAAAATTGCCTGTTGCAACAGGCATTCCTACCTTCATAATTTCAATGGAATCCTTCAGAGAAAAGTCTTTCATGGAAAAAACAGAGGAGAGAAAATCTTTTTTTACAAGCAGAATTATCCTTATTACTATCCCCAGAACCTGTGCTATGATGGTTGAAAGTGCGGCACCTCCCACCTCCATTCTTGGTATGAAACCATAGCCAAGGATCAGGAGAGGCGCAAGGACTATGTTAAACAAAATGGTTATTCCGTTTGTCCAGAAAGTTGTTCTCGTATCACCATGGGCGTTAAAAATTGTTCCTGTCGTAATAAAAAGAAAGGATATGACAAAATAAATATTCATAAAGTAAAAATATTCTTCAGTTGCTTCAAGTATGGAATCTGTAAGACCCATCCTCATGAATATGGGATGATATAAATAATTCATAATAACCGTTATTATAATTCCGACAAAAACTGACAGTACAAGGCCTTCCATGGCAATCCTCTGGTATCCTTTTCTGTCTTTTGCACCTGCATATTGAGCAACAAAGGAATTTACTCCTCCTGAAACAATATTGATAAGTGCATAGAGAGCCCATGTTATAAAGGAAGCTGCGCCGACTGCGGCAAAAACCTCACTGTTACGGAGCAGTCCGAGCCAGAAAGCATCGATAAATTCAAAGATAATCTGGCAGGTATATGTGAGTATGGCAGGTATGGCAAGTTTTTTTATGGCTGTGCTGTAAGGCAGACCTGTTATGTTCTGGCTGGACATTTTTTTTCCTTTATGATATTATCGTGACGCCCGGACGCATGGTTTATTTATAGTTAATTTCATAAGTATCTATATGTCGTAATGCGTAAAGCGTAATGCGTGATGGGGACGGATATAAACCCGTCACGCGTTACGCGTCACGACCAGTTAAATTCTAACAGGTTATGAAATATACTACAAACTGTTATTATAACAGTAAATAAACCTTCTGTCCTGTAATATTTATCACAGATTCTTATAGAGAGGTATCTTTATGATTAAAATAAAATCTGCTTTACCTGAAAACTCAGAAGAAGTTTCTGTTATGATTGACATGTTATTTAAAGAAATAGGGCATATT
>JBEHWP010000636.1:0-4095 GCA_040217665.1 Vulcanimicrobiota bacterium | reverse complement strand
GTTTTTGATGTTTATTATAGCATGTCTGAAGATATATCTCAAAAAAAATCGTGATACGTGATGCTTAATGCGTGAAATGTTCCATACGCATCACGCGTCACGCGTTACGCATTACGATTTATAGTGTAGTTCATAACAAATTGCAGATAATCCTCGCGTTACGCGTCACGAAGCACTTAATTTCTAATAAGTTATGAAAGTAACTATAAATCTTGCTTTTATTATTATCTGATGATATTCTATTAACAGTTTTCTGTCAAATTTTTAATTGAAAAGGAGATATAAATGAAAAATTTTGAAAAAATTTCAAAAAGAATAGACTCTTACGAAAAAGCCATGATTGAACTTCAGGGTACTTTGACTGCCATACCGGCTCTCAGTCCTGTAAACGGCGGTGAAGGAGAGGTAAAAAAGGCTGAAGCTATTGTGAAATTTCTTAAAGGAATGAACGTTTCGGAAATACTGGAATTAAATGCTCCTGACAGTTCTGCACCATGCGGATACAGACCGAATATAATAGCCATATATAAAGGGAAAAGCAACAAAAAAACCATATGGATTATGTCTCATATGGATGTAGTTCCTCCGGGAGATCTGAATATGTGGGACACAGATCCTTACAAAATAGAGATAAAAGACGGGAAAATATACGGAAGAGGAACGGAAGATAACCAGCAGAGCCTTGTAGCATCGATATTTGCTCTGAAAGCTTTTATTGATGAGGGACTGGTACCGGAATATGATACGGGCCTTGTATTTGTTGCAGATGAAGAAACGGGAAGTCATTTCGGACTCGGTCATGTATTGAAAGAATACAAAAATTTCAGACATGAAGATTATATACTTGTCCCTGACTCAGGAAATCGTGATGGTTCAATGATCGAAGTGGCAGAGAAATCAATTCTATGGATTCAGTTCACTACAACAGGGAAACAATGTCACGCAAGCCGTCCGTCAAAAGGAATAAACAGTTTCAGAGCGGCATCACATCTGGTAGTAAAACTGAATGAACTTTATAACATATATCCGAAGGTTAACAATCTCTTTGATCCCCCTGTAAGCACTTTTGAGCCTACAAAAAAAGAAGGGAATGTGCCGAATATAAATACAATACCGGGGAAGGATATTTTCTGTCTTGATTGCCGTATACTCCCTGAATATCCTCTTGAAGAAGTTATAGAAACAATAAGGCATATGTGTAATGATATAGAAACAACATTCGATGTAAAAATAGAAATGGATTTTCCGAATAAAGAAGAAGCAGCACCTCCTACAGAAGCAAATGCACCTGTCGTGAAAGCTGTTTCAGAGTCAATAAGAAGTGTTCACAGAGTAGAACCTGTTCCTATGGGCATAGGAGGAGGAACTGTAGCGGCACTGTTCAGGAAAGCGGGATTTTCTGCTGTATGCTGTTCAAAACATGACGAACTGGCCCATCAGCCCAATGAATACTGTAAAATAAAGAATATGATAGATGAAGCAAAAATATTTGCTCATTTGATGTTACAGGAGTAAATACATAAGGAAGTTCAGTAGCCATCCTCTTTTGACATGGGAAGATATAAGGTAAAATCACTGCCTTTACCAAGATGGCTCTGAACTTCTATACGGCCGCCCTGACTTTTTATTATACCGTAAGATATATATAATCCCAGACCTGAACCGGGTACTTTGCTGATTCCAAGAGATCCTTTGGTAGTATAGAAAGGTTCAAATATTTTATCTATATATTCCGGAGGTATACCTGTGCCTGTATCGGAAAATTTTACAGCTATATAATTATCTTTTATAAAGGTTTTTATAGTTATTTTGCCCGGTTTATTATCAAGAGCATCCCTTGCATTTGTAATAATATTCAAAAAGACCTCCTGAATTCCCCTTTTATTTGTATATATTTCAGGTATATTTCCGTAAATTACCTGAAGGTCTATCTGCCTGCTCTCAAACTGTGCTCTGAACATATCAAGAAGCGTTTCAATTACTTGATTTATATCAGTAACAGAGGGCTGTAAATCTCTGTCATATGGTATAGTAGAATAATCCTGAAGCCCTTTTACAAGAGTTGCTCCTTTTTTACAGCTCTTTCTTATAAACTCTATAGCCTTGAGGTAAACCTCTTCTTTTTTCTGAGAAAGAGCTACCTGAGCCCATCCGTCTATACCTGCAAGTATATTATTAAATTCATGGGAAACACCATTTGCCAGAGTAGCAACAGCAGACATTTTTGATGCCTGAATTACCTGTTGATGTTGAAATTTTATTCTGAGAAGGGATCTGACCCTGGCAATAAGTTCACTTTTATCAAAAGGTTTGGTAAGAAAATCATCTGCACCGACTTCAATAGAAGTAACCCTGTCTATTTTCTCACTCAATGCCGTTAACATAACTACAGGCAGATGAAAGGTGCCTTCATGTTCCCTTAATCTTTTACACACATCAAAGCCGCTGAGTTCCGGCATCATTACATCAAGTAAGAGCAAATCAGGAGTAAAATCCTTTAACATTTCAAGACATTGTTTACCGCTTTCAGCCTGTATAACGTCATAGCCTTCTCTGGAAAGGTAGTTTGTAACAAGATCCCTGCATGTCATATCATCATCTACAACCATTATTTTAGGAGTTCTATTCATTTATTATTCACCTTTCTTTGCCATAGTTCAGTATAAGGGTAAATCCTGTATTCGCCAGTACATTCATCTAACCTGCATTTATTACGTCATGCAATATTTCACTTAATTCCGAAAGCTTATATGGCTTGGCAATAAAAGCTGAGAACCCGTATTTTCTATAATCTGATACGATAGAATCTGTTGTATAGCCTGATGAAACTATAGCTTTAATCTCAGGATCAAAGATTACAAGATCCTGTATGGCTTCTTTTCCTCCAATACCTCCCGGAATAGTCAGATCCATTATGACAGAATCAAAGGGCAGGCCATTTTCTTTTGCCTTCTTATACATTTCAATAGCTTCCGTGCCATTTCTTGCAAATTCAACATTATATCCAAGTCTGTTGAGGATTTTCCCGGTCACATTTCTTACCGTATCTTCATCATCAAGCAAAAGAACTTTCCCTTTTCCCGAAACTATATTATCTTTCTGTCTTTCAACGGTCATAACATCTTTCTGACAGGCAGGCAGATAAATATAAAAGGTTGTCCCCACTCTTACTTTTGATTCTGCAGTTATATAACCATTATGTTTTTTAATCAATGAATAGGTTGCTGAAAGTCCGAGCCCACTGCCTTCTTTTTTGGTGGTAAAATAGGGGTCGAAAATCCTTTCCAGATTCTTTTTTGATATGCCAACACCATGATCTTTTATGGAAATCTTTACATATTTTCCCGGTTTTAAAGGTATATTCTGCTCTTTACCTGCAAATATATTTTCAGCTGTAACCTGAACCGTTCCGCCTTCCGGCATAGCCTGTCTGGCATTCAGCATAAGATTACTTACTACCTGGCTTATCTGTCCCGTATCAATCTCGACAGGCCAGAGACTATTATCTATAAAAAATTCAGCTTTTACATTGGATCCGCTCAATACCAGATTTGTAATTTGCTTTAATAATTCCGCAACAGAAGCAGGAGTTTTTACAGGATAGCCGGCTTTTGCAAAGGTAAGTAACTGGTATGTTAAGGATCTTGCCCTGACAGCAGCTTTTTCTGCCTCAGAAAGTATTTCACAGGGCTTTTCTTCAGAATTTACATACATTTTGGCAAGAGATATATTGCCCATAACACCTGTAAGAATATTATTAAATTCATGGGCTATACCACTGGCGAGAACTCCTACAGATTCAAGTTTTCTGGCCTTAAAAAGCTCTTCTTCCAGTTCGATTTTTTCAGTTATATCCCGGAATACAATCACAAAGCCTATAATTTTATTATCTCTGTCAAATATGGGAGAAATACTTTCCGATATGAGTCTCTCTCTGCCATCTCTGGATATAAGGAATATACGTTCAGGGAAAGAAAATTTTTTCCCTGTTCTTAAAACCCTGTCTAAAGGTAAAGAGGATTTTTCTCTCGTGCTGGCAGTCATAATATCAAAGATTTCGGAAATATGTTTCTCTCCAGCTTCTTCCTGTTTCCA
>JBEHWP010000635.1:0-4115 GCA_040217665.1 Vulcanimicrobiota bacterium | reverse complement strand
TTTCATTCCGGTTAAACTATTATATGGTTGAGAGTTGAGAGTTGAGAGTTTATGGTTGATTTCAACTCTCAACCTTCAACCCTCAACTTTAAACAACTTGCCCGCAGGGCGTTAAGTTCACAGTATAGTAATTTTCATTTTTAATGCTGTAAATCAAGCATTAGATAAAATTTTATCTACAGGCATTTATCTAAATAATTTAATTGACTAACTATCGTAGTTAGTGTATATTCTTTAAAGAGAGATTATAACAAGGAGAGGAGTTTTTTTATGAATATAGTTCCAAAACATTCTAAAGGTTTCAATTTTTCCGCTCTATCAATAACAGGAGCAGTTATAATTGCCATTGGTTTTATTATAATTATTATTCTTGCTTCTACAATTTACTATGTACCGCCGGGGCATGTAGGGGTTCTCATTTTTAAAATTCCACCTGCAGGTAATACGAAAGGTATAGCAGATGTGTCATTGAATCCCGGTTATGGCATGAGAAATTTTATTACCCAGGATGTTATAGTATATCCTGTTTATATGCAGACTATTATTCTATGTAAAGCTACAACAGAGGGTTCTCCTGCGAATGATGAGATAAATGTAAATTCTACGGAGGGACAGCCCATAAGCTGTGATGTTTCTCTTGCTTTTGAGCTGAACCCTCAGAAGGTTCCTGAACTTTATGTGGCTTTCCGTCAGCCTATACAAAATATTACTCATGGATTTGTAAAACAGGCTATAAGGCAGTCCATGCAGGAAGTGGTAGGCACGACCAGAATAGAAGATTTTATCGGCAAAGAAAAGGCTTCTGTAGTTATGAGGGTACAGAAGGTTCTTCAGGAAAGACTTGGTGAATACGGATTTGTGGTAAAACAGTTTACACTCAATGAAATAAGGGCGCCAAAGACAATTATGGAAGCTATAGAACAGAAAAATGCTGCAGTTCAGGAAGCCCTTAAAGCTCAGAATGAACTTCAGAGAAGGAAGTTTGAAGCAGAACAGAAGGTCATTGAAGCGGACGGAGAAGCAAAAGCCATTCTTACGAAAGCAAAATCCCAGGCTGAAGCAAACAAACTCATTTCCCAGTCTATAACACCTGTTCTTATAAAATATGAATCAATAAAGAAATGGAACGGAATTTTACCCCAGGTAAGCGGAGGTGCCACGCCTTTTATTGATATGAGGGAGCTGACCGTCGGAGGAGAAGCAAAATAAGGTTCTGTCTGGAAATAACTACATCTTATATGAAAATAATGAATTCTTATGACACTCACGACTCACTGATAGGGCATTCTTTTTATAAATTCATTCTTTTCATGGCTGCAGTGTGAACATTTATATATAATATTTATACCATATCCTGGCTGTTCTTCTTCTGCATATTTTTTTAGCTTTCGTTTTTTACACGACGGACAGACTGAAGGAATTAATTCCAGAATTTTAAAGAAGAGCGGTACAGAAAGGCATATAAAAAAAAATATAAGGCACGGGATTAAGTAATTCATATGGCCTGTTCTTCTTCCATCTATTACCTGCAAACATAATCTGTAAGCGGCGAGTATGTTATTTCTACTCACCGCTCACTGTTTACTATTTACCATCTTTTTTTATTTCAAATACAACAGAATATTCCGTAGGGCCTGTATATGCTCCCAGGCATTGTCCTGCATTAAGTTCTTTCCCGTCTAAATAAACTTTTAACTTCATATTTTCTTTTGGCCATGGCATTACTCTGATATCATAACTGCAATCTGCTCCTGCTTTTAACTCTACAGAACCTGGAACATTTGTTTTGAAGGATTTTGAAGCAAAACCTGCTTTACCCGGAGATTCTGATTTTATAAACCCGCTTACTTCCGTTGCCCCTGTTCCTTTAAATTCAATCTTAACATCATGCTGGTTCGGAACACTGCTGCCGCAGCCATAAAACATAGCCACCAGTACAATGGATAAACATAATAACAGCACTTTTCTCATTTTATCACCTCCTTATAGACCGGTTGGTAAATCTATAAATTTGTAATCAATAGAAAACTTTTCTTGAAGATGTTTTGCCAGCAGATTAACTCCTGTTTTCTCCGTATTATAATGACCTCCGAATAGTACATTTATTTTATTTTCTTTTGCAATCCAGTAACTGGAATGAGATGGTTCTCCTGTTATATATAGATCGAGTCCTTTTTCTATTGCCAGGGAGATCATATATATAGCACCTCCCGATACAAAAGCCAGTTTTTTTATTTCTTTTTTGCCGAAATCCCACAGGGTAATGTCTTTACCCAGTACAGTTTTTATTTTTTCCATAACCTCACTGAGAGGTTTTTCTTCAGGAAATTCTATTATACTGGTAAGATCAAATTTCTCTGTTTTAAATTCATCCCATCCTGCCAGTTTATAAAATCCGTAGTTGTTTCCCAGTTCTTCATGACTGTCGAGGGGCAGATGTGATACATAAAGAGCACAGTTTTTCTTTATTAGTGAACGAATTATTTTATAGATACGACCTTTTATCGCCAGGGGCTTTCCCCAGAAAAGTCCGTGATGGACTATAATTAAACTGTCCGGAGAACATTGACTTACAAGTTCATCAGATATATCGACACCTGCATATATCCTTTCTATATCTCCGCTGTTTTCTATCTGAAGACCGTTCAGACTCTTATCTTCAATGTCTTTTATATTAAGAAGATTGTCCATATAATCAGTTATTTTAAACAGGTTCATTGTGTTCGTCTCCTTTAATTGCTGTGGTGAGCATAAATCTCTCGTGACGCGTAACGCGTAACCCGTGACGGGAGGAAACCCTTTATTACATGTTTATGCTCACGTCAGTATAATTATAAACGGTAATTCTTTATCAATAAAATCCGTATTCTCCGCAGAAACCCAGTAAAGCACCGGGACAGGAAGATGTTTCTCCTTTCATTACAGTTCTTCCCAGGCCACTTAAGACTGCCATCATTGTACCTGCAGGAGATGAACCGGTGGGTCCGTGAGCCAGGAAAGAATTACGTCCTTCCAGGTTATCGCCGCAGGGCATTTCTCCGGCATTTAAGTAAGGGGAAGAGGTAAATTTGCCAAGAGCCATTCTGTAGAAGAAATAATTGCCGAACATAGAAGGAGGAGGAAGAAGAGTCATACCAAGAAAACCTCCTAATGCCATAGATGCAAGGGCTGTGCTTCCGAGGTTTTCACTCATTTCATGGAATCCCAGTAGCGCGGCAAGTCCCATACCTCCGAGAGAAGCGGAATTATCTGTAAATTCTTCTCCCATTCCGGGAGACAGACCGGACAGTAGCATTTTTCCTGTATCACCTCCGTTATCTGATAGTGTACATGATGATAAGGTAATGGTGGCTACAGGATAACCAAGAAGAAAATCCGAAAGTTTTCCAAGTGAAATGAGCACTCTTAAATCTTCGTCCGCCATATTCTTTAACTCTTTTCGGAACTCTGCAAGTTTGCTCATAACATAAGCCTGTCTGACTTCATTCTGTTCTTCCATATATACTACAAATACCTTCCAAAAAATTAACAGAATATTTGTAAGCTTTCAGCTTTTCTATCATAACACATGACGGGAGGAAGACTTTTATTACATATTTATACTCAGGTCAGTAAATTATGAAATACACTAACAGGCATGACCGTATCAGTCACAACCAAATATGAAAATGAATAGACAGTGGAGCATAAAACTTCATCATTTTCATATAAAATTAAGTTTTTAGCTGATAGATAAATGCTGACCGCTTACGAATATTTTATATTATATCATAAATATTCTGAAAAAGTCGAAAGGAGAAAATAAAAAGAAGATAAGGAAAAGTAATAGAGGCGAACATTTTATGTGGAAATATTAAACATATACATCTATTGCCATTGCATCACTGTTAAGAGGGACTGTTTTGTTTAACATCTGCATCAGGGCGCTTGTTTCCGACATCTGTGTTTCCATGACTTTTTTCATCATTTCAATGGCTATTTCCTGCTGTGCCATGGCTTCTTTCATTACCATTGCAGCCTTTACATCGCCCGGTATGCTTGATGAAGACATTATACTTCCTATCATATCCATAATATTTCCCTCCTCTTTTGCAGAAAACATTCTGCTGTATTTA
>JBEHWP010000634.1:0-4123 GCA_040217665.1 Vulcanimicrobiota bacterium | reverse complement strand
CTTTTGAGGAGACGTTAAAAGTGATTACAGAAACTACTGCTATGACTCTTGATGTGGAAAGGGTCAGTATATGGCTTTATGACAGCGAACAATCCGCCCTCATCTGTCAGGATTTGTTTAGCCTCAGCAAAAATACTCACTCAAAGGGTAATATTCTTTATGAGTATATGTATCCTGTATATTTTAAGGCTGTAATGACAGAACAGATTATTGCCGTAAGAGATGTTTATACAGAATATAAACTATCCGAGTTTATAGGAAATTATCTCAAACCTTATGGCATAACTTCTATGATGGATGTTCCTGTGAGGACTCAGGGACGCAGATGTGGTGTAATGTGCTGTGAACATACAGGTCAGCAGAGAGACTGGCTTACGGAAGAGCAGGATTTTGCTATTTCCGTATCAAACCTGATAAGTCTTGCTCTGGAAAGACATGAAAGAAGAAAGTCGGAAGAATTATTGAAGTTAAGAGAGAAAGCCCTGGAAAAAATCCGTAAAGAACTTGAAAATCGGGTAAGGGAACGGACAGGGGAACTTGAAAAAACCAACGAAATGCTGAATTTTGAAAATTTAATGAGGCAAAAAACAGAAAAAGAACTTCATTATCGTCTGTCTGTTGAAGAGATAATATCTTCAATATCGGGACGTTTTATTAACATTACGTCGGAAGAGATAGACAGAGAACTGGAGACATCTTTAAAAATCATAGGGGAATTTCTCTCAATCGATCGGTGTTATATAAACCTTCTTTCATCTGACGGAAAGACAATTGATGAAGTATATGAATGGTTTGCAGAAGGGAAAACATTTATATCCAGAAGTTATAAAGACTATTATAAAAATATAAATTTAGATTCTGTTCCTCTATATGCCGGGAAAATCAGAAATCTTGAGATCATTAATATTTCTTCTATGGACGAATGGCCGGCAGTAAAGGAAGAAAAAGAAATAATCGTGGCTCATGGTATAAAATCTTTTCTTGCTATTCCAATGTGTATAGGACATAAGCTAATTGGAATTTTCGGACTGATTTCGGAAAAAGAAGAAAAGAATTGGAAAGAATCAGATGTAATGCTACTGAAAATGGTTGGAGAAATCTTTGCAAATGTTCTGGAAAGAAAGAAGACTGAGGAAAAAATAAAAAGATCGGAACAGAGGCTTTCCCTTCATGTAAAAAACACTCCTCTCGCCTATATAGAATTTGACAGAAAATTACATATTCTGGCCTGGAATCCTTCGGCAGAAACAATATTCGGTTATAAAGCAGATGAAGTCACAGGCCGTCATGGTAGTATTATTCTGCCGCCTTCTATTAAGGAACAGACAGATAGTCGTCAGGATCTAATAAATTTGCCTTCCATCAGCAATACCGCTGAAACCATTACTAAAGACGGAAGAAAGATTATATGTAACTGGTATAATACCCCTCTTATTGATGAAAAAGGGGATGTTATAGGCCTTGCATCACTTGTCCAGGATATTACGGAACCGAAAGAAATGGAAAAGGAACTCAGACAGGCAAAAGACGGAGCAGAACAGGCAAATATTGCAAAAAGTCAGTTCCTTGCCAGTATGAGCCATGAAATACGGACACCTTTAAATGCCATTATAGGTATGACAAGTCTTCTCATGGAAACATCTATTACAGAAGAGCAGAAGGAATTTATTGAAACAATAAGGATAAGCAGTGATAATCTGTTAAAAATAATAAGTGATATTCTGGATTTTTCCAAAATTGAAGCAGAACGTTTTGAACTGGAATATCAGTCTTTCAATCTGAGAACCTGTATAGAAGAAGCTTTAAATCTGGTTTTCCCCAAGAAATATCCTGAAGATATTGAAATTATCTATATATTTCATAATGATAATCCACAGGGCATCAGAGGAGATATGACCAAAATTATGCAGATTCTTGTAAATCTTTTGAGTAATGCAGTTAAATTTACGGAAAAAGGTGATATTATTCTTACTGTCAGCAGTAAACATATAGCAGAACAGGACTATGAAATACTTTTTGCTGTTAAAGACAGCGGTATCGGTATAGAACATGACAAAATAAGTCTTCTCTTCAGACCTTTTTCTCAGATAGATAACAGTACGAAAAGAAAATATGAAGGCACAGGGCTCGGACTTGCTATAAGTAAAAAATTCTGTGAAATGATGGGTGGTAATATATGGGTGGAAAGTGAAGTAAATAAAGGAACAACTTTTTATTTTACTATTAAGGTCAGAGCTACTCATGATATACCATGGGATTTTCCTGCCGGCACTCAGGAGAAACTTTCCGGGAAAAAGCTTCTTACAGTTAATAACAAAGAACTCACAGGAAGTTTAATCAAAAGTTATTGTACTGACTGGGGAATGAATGTTACTGCACTATCTTCGGTAAATGAAGCTGTTCAATCCATTGTGAATAAGAACAAATTTGATTGTGTACTTATAGATATACCTCTCACAGATAAGGATAATATAAAAGCTGTTTCTGAAATACACAAATATTTATTCCCCGAAAAAGTACCTTTAATTATGTTTTCCTCTATGAGGGATCAGCTTAAAACAATCTCTCCGGAGATTACATCATATCTCACAAAACCATTTAAACCTTTTGAGCTTTATAGTATGCTTAATAAAATTTTCTCAGATTACAGGGGTATAAAATATACTTATCCCGGTGAGCCTGAAGTTATGAATGAAGATAAATTCCTCAGAATACTGCTGGCAGAAGACAGGTTAATCAATCAAAAAGTAGCTCTCAGACTTCTTGAGCACTGCGGGTATATGGCTGATATAGCTTCAAATGGTATTGAAGTTCTGGAAGCTTTAAAGAGACAGATCTATGATGTAATACTTATGGATGTACAGATGCCGGACATGAATGGCCTTGAAGCAACCAGGGTTATCAGAAAAGAAGTTCCTGAAGACAGACAGCCATGGATAATAGCTATGACTGCCGGTGCTTTTACACATGACAGGGAAGAATGTTTTATGGCAGGAATGAATGATTATATAAGTAAACCCATAAAATTAGATAAATTAAAAGAATCTCTCTCTAAATGTAAAAGGCTTAAAATATATGAAACATGTTTACTTACATCGATTTCCGGTATTGAAGATAAAGAAATAAAATTATCATTTAATTATAAAGATATATTTGACAGACAGGCATTGATGGAAAATCTTGAAGGAGACGAAGAATTATTCAAGGAATTGCTCGACATATTTCTGGCTACAATACCATCTGACATAAAATCCCTGAAAGAAGCTTTGAGTAAAAAAGATTCTGTTCAGGCCAGACATTATGCCCATTCAATTAAAGGTGTGTCGGGGAATATAAAGGCAAAAGCCCTGAGTTCTATTGCACTGAATATCGAAATGGCAATAAAGGAAGGTGATACAGAGAAAGCTGTATCACTTGTACGAAACATTGAAGAGGAATTTATTATATTTAAGAGGTTAATATTATAAATGGGAAAAGCAGACATAATAATAGAAAAACTCCATTTGTATCTTGAAGAGATGGCAAAAGATATTATCAGGCAGAATCTTGATCTGTCCATAAAAGAGAATCAGGATTTTTTAAATAACCCCGATGATGTAAACCACCAGAAACCTGAATGGCATCAGTTCGGTATTATAACTCATACTAAAATGGTAGAAAAAGCCTTCAGAGAAGAATTACCTGTTTATCTTAACAGATGGGGAATCAGAGACATAACAGAGAGACATCTTAATGAAGAGATAGACGGTATAAAAAAAAGAGATTTATTTATTATGACTATAATTCTTCATGACACAGGCAAATTTAAAGTAAGAACTATGAAGAAAAAAAACGGTCTTATTAAATACTCATTTAAACCTCATGAAAAAGCTTCAGGTGAAATTATCAGATCTGTTAAACACATACTGAAAAAAGATTTTTGTCTAACAGAAGGACAGATAGAATATATTGCCAGATGTGCAGAACTGCATTTCGAACTGGGTCTACTCAGATATACAGGAAAGGCTAGTAAAACCGGTTTCAACAGAGAATTCATCTACAGTGAAGTTTTCAAAAATACTGTTCTGGAATTTATATCAAAGAACCCTGATTTCAAATGGGAAATAGGTTTATTTTTTCTTGC
>JBEHWP010000633.1:0-4124 GCA_040217665.1 Vulcanimicrobiota bacterium | reverse complement strand
TTACAAGGGCTCTTTTTTTTCTTTTACCGTCAAATTCTCCGTAAAAAACCTGTTCCCAGGGGCCGAAATCCAGCTTACCGTCAGTTACGGCAAGAACAACTTCTCTTCCCATTACACTTCTCTTGAGATGGGCATCGGCATTATCTTCATATCCATTATGACGGTATTGTGAGTAAGGTTTTTCCGGCGCAAGCTTCTCAAGCCATACTTCAAAATCATGATGCAGTCCCGGTTCATCATCATTTATAAATACACTGGCAGTAATATGCATGGCATTACAGAGAAGTAATCCTTCTTTAATACCACTTTCTTTTAAACATTCTTCCAGTTTAGGAGTAATGTTGATTAATTCCCTCCTGTTTTTTGCTTCAAACCATAATTCTTTTCTGTAGCTCTTCATAATTGGTGACTGATAATGGACTTTTCCATTACCATACACTCTTCACCTCCTTAATAATTGATGAGAGTAGAAATGTGGTATATAAGTATTTCCTACTCACTACTCACTACTTCTGAAAAACTTTTATAATATCCGGTTTAGATTTATTCCCCTGTGCATCTCTGGTCATGACAGTAACATTATATTCACTTCCGGGCAACTGATTACCTGCTTTCACTTTATATTCAAAAACTCCTCCCTGATTTGCTTTTATATCTTCACTGATAACTCCGCTGTCTACAGGTCCTATACCGGGAAGATTACAGGTAATCTTAACCTCTATATGTACAGTGGTAAAAGGCACTGTCTGACCGGAAACAACAAATTGATTATCTACAAAATCACCGTTCTCTGGCAGAATTATCTTTAATAAAAGTTCACTGGCAACTATAGAAATTAACCTTTCTGCCCTGGATTTAACAATTTCGCCTGAGGAAGTGATAATATAGCCCGTAACAGAGGCATTTATCACATGATCTCCTTTTCGAACCGTGTAAGAACCTATATATAATCCGGGTGTTCTGAAGGATTCATGCAAAGGCAGACCTTTCTTCCATTCACCTATATCAAAATAGGCTTTCTGATATGGTTCACCAACCATTTGAACTTCCAGAATATCTCCCTTTTTAAGTATTTCTCTACAGTTTACTTTAAAGGAATTAATTATTTCGTCACCATAAGCAAGAGAAGATAAAAAAAATAATGTCAGAAAGGTAAGTATTATTGCGTATTTATTTGTTTCTATCATAGCAACAAAAACCTTTCCAAAAATAATATTAACAATAACCTGTAAATTCTAAGTATAGACAAAAATATCCTTCTGTAAAGGAAAAATCAAAGGAAGTAAAAAGGGGAGATGTCAGGAAATATTAATTTTTAGGTTCTACAGACGTTCTCAATTCAAATTTTTCATTTCCGGCATTTGAATTAGTACCAGGTGAAAAATTTACACTGGCATTTTTTCTTATATTTTTTTCATATATTAAATTAACCATAATTATATTATTTTTTCTCTCAAATATTACCCTGTCAAGGCCTGAAGAGAGTTTCTTTTCCTTATCTTTATCACCTGTAGGGCTGAGAGGTGTATTCAGTTCAAGTATGGAAGGGAAATCATACTGTATATGAGGTACATATCTTCTGTAAAGAGTTCTTCCCTCTGGAGGAACAGGGGCGGAAGAATTCGGGTCAGGAAAGGTAAAATATATTATATGTGCCTGCCATAAAGGATTTCCTATAGAATCATTATCTATTTTAAACTGATTTTTATCAACAGCACTTTCAAAAGAAATACTGTAATTACCGATAAATACTGATTCTATATTTGTCATAGTAAGCTCACTTATTATTCTCTGTATAACCATTTCACCGCTCTGCTGTACTTCTGAACTGCTCTGACCCATCTGCCAGCTCTTCAATCCCACATCAATAGCTGCATAAAGTCCCATAAGAAAAAGGGAAAAAATTATTGTTGCCACAGCCATTTCTACTATAGTCATACCTGCTCTTTTTTTATATAACATAAAAATCTCCTGCCTATGGTTCAGGTCTGGCGATAAGAGTCCTTATTTCTACGGATTTTCTTTCTTCAGATTTAGTCCATGAAACAAGGACGGAAACCCTTTTTAATTCCATTATCGACGGATTACCATCTATATCTCCGATAGAACAATTTTCCACAAAAATAACATATTCATAATCTACATCTTTAATATGTTCTGTTCCTGTAATCTTATATTCCCTGTCCTGAGACCATATATATATGGCATCAGTATCAGAAGTGATAGATGTTGCAGAGGTCCTGACAGGAAATCCCACTTCTACTTTATCTACATTAACTATATTTTCCAGTATATCTCCCCTGGTTATATCACCGTTAAAGGTTAAATCCAGATTTTTAAGCTCTGCTATTTTTGCATCTGCAACGTTAAGAGCAGTCAATCTATATCTGGTTTTTTTTATAGCATAGGAACCTTTTACAAAAACACCGAGAATAACAACTATTATAACAGACAGAAGTCCTACTGCAGTCATAATCTCTGCCAGGGTCATACCTTTTTTTCTGAAATATTTATCCACAGTAATACCTTTCATTTAATAAAAACTCATGAAAATCAGATTTTTTTCCATGAACTTATCCTTACTTTTACCCTCTTCCCCAGAAGACCTACCATTTTCTCAAGATAATCAAGATCCTGACCTATCTTAATTTTTCCTTCATCACTTCCTGTATCAAGGAAAACACTCATATCTTCCGTAATATCACCGGAATAATTATTCAATGCCACTATAAATCCATCCAGGCTAATAGTCGGAGTACCTGATGCTCCTCCATATCTGCTGTCAAGTGTTGTGTAAAGTTTTCCTGCCCTGTTATCTGTATAAAGAAAAGACAGACTGGCAGGTAAAGCCTTTATATCACCTGCAAGTCCATAGTTATCTCCTATAACTTCTCCATTCATATCATATGCTACAATACCGTAAGGACAATTGGGATCTACAGGAGGGCCATTCGGGTCGGGAGGGCTGTTGGGGTCCAGAGGCACTAAAGATAGTTTTATATACCCGCAGTTATGGACATCCTGATATTCAGTATCACCGGCATTTTTCGGATAGGCAATATTAATTCCTCCCTGACCTTTTATAAGATAACCGGAATAACCGTTTGGCAGGGTATGATATTTAATTTCTGTAAAATTAAGATATTTTGTGTTATCAATTACTTCATTCTGTGATATAAATCTTCTTGCCATCATATCCTTGATATATGGGTTTTCCTCCGCTTCAGGACTGTCTGCACCTATGAGAGATATTTTTGCATCATCACCGGCATACATAAGGCCTTTGGCATAATAACTATCTGCTCCCGGAATAAAATCTATCTTCAAATCGTCCTTTGCCAGAACATTTATGGCATCAGAATTCACTCTCTGCATGAAATTTACTTTCCCTTTTGAAACAATATTACCCTGTCCCGTAACCTGCATCTCAAACATTGTATGAGTATCAGAATAGAGACTGTTTCCCCCCAGATCCAGCCTGTAATCGGTATTTGAATATCTTGTGTCAATTTTATTAAGTTTATAAACACTGTTACTGACATGAAGATAAAATCTGTTAGATGCATTCCCCTGGACTATATCGTTAAAACCTGCTGCCTGATCTCCTGAGTTTACAGAGCCTCCTACAATAACTTTATCCTTTACAAGATCTACTGAACCATCCTGATTGATTCTGAGCCCATTATACTTATCATGTCCTTCATATGGATAGATACGTTCTTTACCGGCAGAATCAGGCAGGTCAAGGGCTATAGTATCTCCGAGACAGGACTGCATGGATAAACCTTCAGCACTGTTGCCTGCTAAAATTACAACATTGGGATCCAGTTCATAAGTTACAGGATCTATTGATTTTGTTCCACAGCTTCTATTACTATAATTATATTCCTTCGTTGTATCATCTGCATAGGTAACTATTAATTTATAATTTGCCTTACCTGTAACACCTTTTGCAGTCATTTTAGTATAATCTTTATTAAAGGTCCATGTTGCCTCATCACCTTCACAATCACCATAGGCAGATGAAACAAAAGCATAATCATCAGGTGGAATATCCATGGATTTTACTGCTTTACCACCATCTGCTTCATACCATTCCTTTTTTCCCATTTCAGACACAAGAA
>JBEHWP010000632.1:0-4128 GCA_040217665.1 Vulcanimicrobiota bacterium | reverse complement strand
ATTTAAGGAGGGTTTTTTTTGGCCACAGTCAGTGTTATGCGCTTCAACCAGAATTCCGGTTGTATATGTGTTGATAAGGAAAGCTGGTTTTTGCGGAATCGTAAAAGTTTTTTTTCAGACAGTCTTTATTCATGTATTCCGGAAGAGGTCAGAAAGTCAGGAGTCGAATTATTCACAGGAGGTACCGGTTATCCACCCTTTCATTATGAAGTATATCTTATTGCAAAAAAATATATGGAACAGTATCTCTCTTCATGCAGTTACGGAGTCCTGAAGGTAGAAGAGCTTGCAAGAATTGTACTTAAAGCTTTTCAGGAAGTTCATGGCCGCAGAATTAATAACAGACTCAAATTCCTTTTTGGTTTTAACAGAGATGATTTTACGGCAGAATCTTACAGAAAAAACGGTTCTGTTTATCAGATAAAACAGGAAAAAATCAGAAAAAGAGTGGAAAATATAATAGATATGAAAGAAAAATCCCAGGATACCACTCTTGTAATACCACCAAATGAAGCCTGCATTGCAGGTGTTGCATCAGACGGTTTCCATGCCTACTGCATAAAGGAACAGGATGGAGTCCTCTCTTTTTATTCCTGTGGTTTTGATTGTCTTGGTGCCGGCAAATATGCAGGAGGAAGTGAATTTGCAAACACCATTAACAGATATAATGTAGAGCAGAGAAGGAAAGGCCTCGGCAAAGAAGAAGGAATATTAACAGTATTCAATGCAGTAATCGAATCCTGGGAACATTACAGTCAGATAGGAGGAAATATTCGACTTGTCCTTCTTTCCTCGGAAGGAGAACATATGAAAGAAATTTCAGACAGTGCTTCTCATATATGTATTGAAACGGTAAGAGCCTGCAGAGAGGATTTACTTACTAAAGAAGATACATTAAAAATAATTACATCCGTTATATTTGAAAATCTGCCATGGCAGAAAGGAGAAGAAATGCTCTTTGAAAAAGCTTCCGATCTGTCTGAACTGGACAAATGTTTGAGAAATTATAAAATGGACAGGGAAAAAATAACTATCAGCTCTCATGATATTTTTAAAAAGGAGAACTCTCTCGTATGACTTCAATAAATGCTATTCGCTTCAACGATTATTCAGGTATTATGATATGTGACGAACAGCGTCACTGGAATGATGACAGAATGAAAATATTCGGAGCAGATAAAATCCGTCCTGTAGTGCCTGAGGAAATAACAGAAAGATATGGTATAGTGGCTGCCTACGGGAATACGGGGACGTCAAGTATAGGTGATGAATTACGCTTCAAAATAAGAGAAAAAATTCTTGACCTTTATAAAAAACAGGTCGAACTGCAAGGAGGCGCGCCAGAAAAATTTCTTACCATACCCGATATTGCAGAATTGACATTCAACCTGATAACAGAGGTAAAACATGACCATATAAATGAATGTCTGAAAAACATGGTCGGCTTCACTACAGATGATTTTATTCAGGGTGAATATAAAAAAGACGGTAGAGAATATAAAATAAAGTCAAAAGAAATCATAGAAAAAGCCATGAAAGAAATAGCAGGTTCCTCCGGGACAGATCAGACAGGAGCAGTTTTTGGCAATGCCGGCATAGTAGCAGGTTACGACCCTGCAGGAGGTTTTCAAATATACCTGTTTTCCATGCGTCATTCTTTTTACGAACCTGCGCCTTCAGGTTTCGTTGCACAGGGTTCCGGTTCTGATATGGCAAATGTTTCTTTCAGCAGATTTTTCAATCATCTCACTCTGGAAGAAAGAAAGAACACTGTAGACAGAATAGAAGGAACAATTGCGGCTATAGATGCTGTCAATGAAGCATCCTTAAATAATATAGGTGTGGGAGGATATTTCAATATATTTCTTTTTGACGGTAAAAAACCTGAAAGGGAAAGACTTATAGAAATTAATGATCATCGTTCCAGATTCTGTTCTGAAATGATCCATGCCTGTAGATACGGATTCATTAAAGAAAATATCATTAAAGAAATGGTAGAAGGTCTCCTTTATGAAGATAAAGATATTGACTGGGCTTCAAATGTAGTATGGGCTCACGTGGAAGACAAAAAGGCTCTTCACCGATTTTTAAGAGGCTATCCGTCAAATGTCTGGGCTTCAGGAGAATCACGACTCCTGCCGGTTCTGAGATAGTTATAAGATACGTGACGCGTAACGCTAACGCGTTACGTGTCTCATCTGATTTTTAAACGCAATCATTGAATATTACCTGCGATTCTGTTATAATAAAAGTTCATTATAATTTTTACTGACTATCCGGTCAATGAAGGTTTTTAGAAAGAAGGAACTACATTATGGATGAAACTAATATACCGGGAAATCCTCCCGAACCTCAGCCTGAAGGTCAGGTCAAACCTGAACCGGTGATTGAAGCTAAAAAAGAGGAACGTAAATCACAGAAAAAATCCATTACGTTCTGGCTGGCTATTGTATTAGGTGCACTTTTATTGTTAAGTACAGGTGTAAATGTAGTTTTAAGTATTGTAGTCACTGCAAATATGATCGAACCCCCTCAGAGCACCATAGCACCTATAGGCAATGAAAAATTTGTTCACGGAGATAAATATTCGAAAAACAAAATACTGCTCATATCTGTAAACGGCATTATTTTAGAACAGTCAGACGATTCGCCTTTTTACAACAAAAAAGGTATTTTAGAAACCATAAAAGACGCTTTCGCTAAAGCAGAAGAAGACAGTAATATTAAAGCAATAGTTTTATCAGTAAACAGTCCCGGCGGTGGTATTACGGAATGCGATGAAATACACCATGAAATAATGAAGTTTAAAGCAAAGAAACAAATTCCCATAGTAGTTTCAATGCAGGATCTGGCAGCTTCCGGAGGATATTACATATCTGCTCCTGCTCAGAAGATATTCGCCCAGCCCACTACCCTTACGGGAAGCATTGGAGTAATTATGGAATTTACAAATATTGAAGGCCTTTTTGCTAAAATAGGTCTGGAAAGTGTAACCATTAAATCAGGTAAACTTAAAGACATTGCTTCTCCTACAAGAGATATGACAAAAGAAGAAAATGAATTACTTAATAAAATGGTCAGAGAAATGAGTCAGAGATTTTTTAAAGTGGTGAGAGAGGGACGTAAAAACATAACAGACGAGCAGTTTAAAGTAATATCTGATGCCCGTATATTTACAGCCCATCAGGCAAAGGATATAGGTCTTGTAGACGAAATAGGCTATCTCGATGATGCATTCAATGCGGCGAGAGATCTGGCAGGCATTAAAGATGCAAAAATGATTAAGATAAAGCAGAATATTACTTTTTTTGATTTATTTTCTGAAACAGCCAGACACTTAAACCCTCAGAGTAAAATTGACGAGCAGATTAAAACACTTGTACCGACAAGTCCGAGACTGATGTATATATGGAGAGAGTAATTTCAGTGAAAAGTGAAAGGTAATCCTTTCTTTTCACTCTTCACTCTTCACCCTTATATCTCCACATGTCCTGTTCCGTCACTGTTATTCTGATTATGTTCAGGCCATGTCTGAGACCATCGCTGATGAAGATGACTGAGAATTACCTTCAGAGCTATGGCAGCAGGAACTGCGACAAGTAATCCTATTACACCGAGAAGTTCCAGTCCTGCCAGAATTGAAACAAGTACAATCAGTGTGGGAATACCTACACTGTGCCCTACCAGAGCAGGAGATATAAGCTGTTTTTCTATTTCATGAATTGCAAGAAATGTTACAAGTACTCCAAGAGCAGTAAGAGGCGATTTGGCCAGAGCCAGAAGCATAGCCGGAATAGAGCCCAGAATTGGCCCTGCAAAAGGTATAATATTAAGTATTCCTGCTATTGTACCTATTAAAAGAGCATAATCTATATGCCACGCATAAAGAGCAATAACTATAGATATTCCTATACATATACATACAAGTATTTGCCCTCTTATAAATCCTCCCAGACCATCATCTATTTTATTCAAAATTTCCAGCAGTTCTTTTCTCCAGGCCAGAGGGAATATAGATAAAAACCAGTCTTTATAAACATCAGAATCCTTTAAAAATAAAAATGCAAGAAGAGGTACTATAAATATGGTTGCAATAGTGGAAAATATGGCTCCTATGAAAGTAAAACT
>JBEHWP010000631.1:0-4130 GCA_040217665.1 Vulcanimicrobiota bacterium | reverse complement strand
CATAATATTACCTCTTTCCATTACTTAATATTCTATTATATAATTTATGTTATTTACTTTCTATATTCTTTATCACTTCCACCAATCTTTCAGTCAAGACTTTGCGGACTGAATTTTTATAAAAAAAATATAATTAATCCCGTGCTATTCATTCTAAAAGGTAATCTGCCAGTTTATACGGAAGGAAAATAAGATTTTCTTTTTCTCTAAAAGCCCTGTTTATAGCCTCTCTTATTATAATATTAAGCTCTCCGTCTTTTTCTAAATACCCGATTGCACCTGCCGTAAAAGCATCTGCTATATTTTGCTTTGTTACACTGGCCGTCAATATAATAACTTTTATTAAAGGATTGAATGTTAAAATTTCTCTTGTTGCTTCTATTCCATTCATTTTGGGCATACAAATATCCATTAACACAACATCCGGCGCTATATCCATCCGTTTTATTTCATCAACAGCTTCTTTACCGTTAAAAGCCGAACCAAGTAGATTCATTTCTCTGTAAGAATTTATAAAAATTTTAATTAGTTCGTTAAGCATATCGTTATCTTCTACGATGTAAACGTTTATTTCTTTCTCTTTTCTTTCATTTATCTTTAGCAGAGAGGGACATTTTTTAGAAATTTTTTCTTTACTTAATTTTTTTGTTATTGCATGCATATTCATTCTGTCATCATCTCCTTTTTATTGATTTTTATTTTTATAAATACACGGTATGACATAAATAAATATTATTGTAAATTCAATTTTTATATGAGAATTTAAATTTTTTCTAATTATAGATTATTATAGTATGAAGTGACAGGCAAGTTTCAGACAGGTTCCATCCGATATAAATCTGGAATTCTATATTTTTAACATTTAATGCTTTTTTATGATTCTGTGTAATGTTAATAATTTTTATGAAAGTAAGAACAGGCAGTTCTAACTTTCACCTGATTATCTACGATTTCCTTAATTTTCTGGTTTATAATTAGTAATTTATTTGCTTCATAAGCCTTTTCTAAACCTCTCATATGCTCATTTTCTGTTCCGGAATTATATAATATATCCAGTGCCTCTCTCCATCCTTTTATACCCTGTCTGAGAATTTTATCACCGGCAGAACTTTCGATAGCCAGGCTATATTCTACAAATGCATATTGTTTATCATAATAGTCTTTTGCTTTATTTATTATTTCTTTCATTTTATCAAGTATGGTTACGAATTCGTATTTATTTATATTTCCTCTGAGATAATTTAACGTACCATGTTTTATTTTAAGATAGTTCTGTGTATGTATATCCCGATCTGTTATAGTCTCTATAATATGTGTTATAAGTTCTTTCTCTTCATCTATGTCCTGAAGCACTGGAACGATACATGTATGAAGAGAATTAAGTGATATATTTAATGTTTCGATTTTTTTTGCCAGGGATTTCAATTTTTTTACGGAATAATTTTCTTTAAGAATTTTACCTGTGCAGAATAGAATATCCAGTATTTCTTCCAGAAGTGTTAACAGTTTTTTTTTATTTTTGATTTCTTCAGCAAAATTTGATTCTTCGGTAGATAGAAAAAGCTCTTTTTCGTCTAAATCATTTCCCACTATCTCTGCAAAACCGGATAGACAATCACGGGAAAAGCTTTCAATTCTGATTTCTTCTTTTACTTCCTTTATAAGTCTGGTAATTTCATTGCATATCTCTTCCTGTGTCTCTACTATATCGTTGAGATTACCGTAACCTTCTATATATTTACTTATAACATTTAAAAAATTATATAAAGGTGAGTTTTTTTCATCAGTTATGGCTATCTTATTATATCTATTTACAGGCATTTTATCTTTCATCCCGGGATGGAATTTGAAATCTACTCCTGATAGCATAAACTGTTTATTATGTTTAATAGGCAATTGGGTGTTTAATTTATCCTCAGATGAAATTTCAGAGAACCTGCCATAATGATTTTCTTTTTTATCATCCGATTTTGTTTCTTCATCTTCAACCGGAGGATTATAATAATTATTAAGAGAGTGATCTATCTCTGTTAATTTGTTAATTTCAGTATAAAGATTGTTTTCATCTATTGACTGCTCATCCCCAGTAATAATACGTATGTTATCGATTATTTCCATAATTTTCATTATAATATCTCTTAAATCAGAATTATTTGTTGCCACATATTCTTCCATGTCTATAAGTTGATCTTCCAGTGTGTCCAGTTTATCAAGAATATGTTTATCCGATTTCTCCAGGCAAATTTGTTTAAGAATGCTAATAAGATCAATAAGGTTACCAGAATGCACATTTACTGAATTTGAATTTAATGGTGTCTTTATTCCGTAGTGATCTTTAAAATCGCGTAATGATACCATAAATGCTCCTGAAGCTTTATCATGATATGTATTATATTTTTTTATAAGGAGAGATAATTTTTTTAACTCTTCTCTGAGATTATCATGATTAAATCCGGAAGAATCAATCTTAAGGCGTATATTATCCAGAATTTCCAGAGCTTTTACTATAGTATTTCTGTCTGCATAAGTTTTTTCTTCTTCCATAACCAGAAGTTCTTCTTCCATTTCATCTACTTGCTTTAGAAATGTAATACCTTTCAGTTTACCCTGCAGAAAATATTCAAAATCTTTAATAAATTTATATAATTTCATAATTATATTTCCTGTATGTTGCTATAAATATTTTAGATACCTGTTCTGTATTCTAAACAATTTCCACTTTTATATAAGAAATATTGTCAGCTTTTAAGCTTTTTTTCCTTCTATTTTATTTTTTGTCAAGACCTTATAACGAATCTTGCCTGTAATTATAACGTTATTTTTTTTATTTTGTTGCGAAATAGATTTCTGATAGTTTTCATTTTCGCAACAAAATAAAAAAAATAAATTTTGTTTTGTAATTTAAGATTTATCAGGGGATTCTCAATAGTTTTTTGCCTGATAATAGATTACAAGCATTTACTTTTTTTACAATCTCTTATGATAATTGAAGCATGAAGTTATCAAATATATTGTTAATAAGGAGGTGTACATAATGGGTAATACCATCAGTGGAACAGGAACAGGTAGTGCAGGAACGTCACATAGTGTAACGACAAAACAATCAAACGTAAAATCTACTTCATTAGCTGATAAGCAGAAACTGACTTCTCAGGACAAAACCAATATGGGATTGCAGAGTGGCACTGTAACCAGAGATTTTCTGTCTTCAGGTGATTTTCTAACAACAAACTGTAAGGACAGCGTGGTAAAGAATGAACAACAGAAACCATGTATTTCCTTACAGAGACAACTTGATAACGCAATGAATACGCAAAAAGCAGTGAATTATCAAAGTCAAATTGCAGACCTTATAACAGGTGATGTCGGCGCAGACGGTGATTTTATTCTGGACCATAACATTGATAAAAATGGGGCAAGCGTACAGGCAGGAGGATATGCGGAAGCTACGGGAGAAACGAGATTACATTCAGATGCTTTAGATGCGAAAGTCGGAGGTTCTGCAGGAATAGGAGCTAAAGTGGATGCAGCACTCATGGGAACATATGAACATTCTGATAAAGGAGTGAATGCAGAATTCAGAGCAGGTGCAATGGCACAGGCCGGTGTTTATGCCGGCATTTCTGGTGAACTGGAAACTAAAGAAGGAAGCGGTCTGGGGATAAATGTTGTAGGAGGAGCAGGTCCGGAATTAGGCGCAATGGTTGGAGGAGGACTCAATGCAGATAAAGAGGGACTATCTGCCAGTCTGGAACTCGGAGCTAAAGCAGGTATTGGCGCAGATTTATATGTCAATGCAAAAGTTGATTATGATGATATTAATAATGTGCGTAAGAATGCAGGTAAGCAATTGGACAATATTAACGATTACTTAAATAATATTACTGGTGGAGATGCCGGAGATTCCGGGGCTAAAACAGTTGACTGGATGCCTTGTGTTTGACAGAATAATGAATGGTTATATTCAAAAGGGAGTGCTTTTACTCCCATTATTTTTTTACTATATATTCTCTTGCATAAATAAATACATATGGAATTTCAGTGGCCAGTCCCTTCCGAAAACAAATAATCCTCTTTCTAATATGTTTATTCTTCCAGGTATATAATATTAAACTTTTACTTATTTACTT
>JBEHWP010000630.1:0-4132 GCA_040217665.1 Vulcanimicrobiota bacterium | reverse complement strand
CTGAGCAGAAATAAAACGTTAGGAATGGAACTGGCGAAAGGAAGAAAACTCGATGAAATTTTAATGACTATGAACGCAGTGGTTGAAGGTGTGAATACTGCAAAATTTGCCTATGAATTAAGTCATGAACATAATATAGATATGCCTATAACAAGAGAGGTTTACAGAGTGCTTACCGGTAAAATTAAACCTTTCGATGCAGTCCAATCGCTTATGACCAAGGGATATACTGAAACAGTATATAATATTCCCCGTATAGATTTTAATTCGCGAGATTAATTATTATTATGAAATATTTATTTGTCTATTCAAAGATGTGTCTGTTTATCAGTCTTGTTCTATTTTCCCTCTCCCAGAGGGTTTCGGCGGAAGGAGTCATTGTCGTGACTACAAGTCCTTCCGGTGCCGATATATATTTTGCAGGAACTTATGTGGGAAACTCCTCTGCTACTCTGAGCGGTTATCCTCCCGGTACCTATTCATTCAGTGCCTCCATGGGCGGTTATGAAACAGGTTATACAACTGTTGTTCTTGAAAAAGGCCTGGATGCTTACGGTACTATATATTTGACTGCTCTACCTGAACCTACAAGACCGACAAAAAAACCTACAGAGGCTCCTTATAAACCTCCAGAGAAAGCTGAAGGTTATGTCCATATAAGTTCTTCTCCGGCAGGAGCATCTGTGTCAGTTGACGGTTCATATCGCGGAACTGCTCCTACAGGTGTAACTCTTTCAAGGGGTTCTCACAGTGTGACTTTTTATCTTGAAGGATACGAGTCTTCTTCTCAAAGTGTCTGGGTTGAGGGCGGAGGAAATGCCTATGTACATGCTGAACTGATTAAGAGTCAGAAAGCGGGAAAACTTGTTATAAAATCTTCTCCTGACGGTGCTATTGTATATATAAATGAAAATAAATCCGGAAAAACACCTTATAATAAAGAACATAATCCCGGAAAATATATAGTAAAATTACAGAAAAAGAATTATGTAATTTTTAAACAGCAGGTTACAATAGAAGAAGAAAAAACAAAGCAATTGTCCATAGAACTGAAACCTTTGCCGGGTTCTATCTCTATTAAGGGTACGCCCGGAGGAGCCACTGTATTTCTGAATGGTAAGGAAAAAGGTTCTATCCCATGTGTGATAAAAAAAATATCTACTGGCACACATGTTCTGGACGTTAAACAGGAAGGATATAATACATACAGCAGTAAAATAAAAGTCAGTGCAGGTGAAAACGTTTCACTCGATATTACTTTAACTGAATATATCAAGCCTACTCCTACAGAGGAGCCTTCACCTTTTGAAGAAACTCCTACTGTGAGTGCAGAGGAAACTCCTGCCCCTCCATTTGCCGGTCAATCCTCTATTTTGTTAATAATTCTTCTTGTTGCAATTGTATTTTTTGTCGGAACAATAATAATGTTAATAAAGCTTCAGCATAAACGTAAGAAAGGAAAGCCTTTACAGAAAAGTGAACCGGAGCTTTTTAAAAAGCAAATTGACGGGAAATTTTTTCCGGAAAAATCTCGACAGGAACAAATTCCGAACGTAACTACAGTACGCGAATTTTCTTTCGATGAATTATTAAAACCGCAGGAACATTTTATTGAAGAAGATTTTGAAGATGAAGTCGATGAAGAATCTTATGATGATGGTGAAGGAACAGAAGAAGAGGAACATAGACCATACAGTCATGGTTCTCTGAAGGAATATAAACAACCTTCTCAAAGAAAAGATACCTACAGGACATATGAAATGGAGCAGCTTTATGAAAGAGATGAAGAAGATTATTTTGAGGATACAGAAGAAGAACATGTCGGGTTTCCTGTCCCCTCAAATAGTGTTAATGGAGATAATTATGGAGCCCATAACGGACCAGATGTGAGAAAAGCTGTCGATGAATATGCGGAACGGCCCAGGCTTGACGTGAGAAAACCTGTCGAGGAGTATGAGGAACGGCCAAGTCAGGCTAAGAGAAAACCTTTCGATGAATATGCGGAACGGCCCAGGCTTGACGTGAGAAAACCTGTATTAAGCGGAGGGGAAACATACTCCGAGAGGCCTAGACTTGATGTAAAAAAACCGGTAATTACTTCACCTCAGGAGGAAGCCCGTCCTTCCAGGGAATTGAGTCTACAGGAAAAGAGGATTGAGCTTAACCCTCAGATGGTGCTTGAAAAAAGGAAGGAATTTTCCAAAGGATTTTTAAAGCCAAGAAGAGAGACTAATGAAATAGAAAGTGTGCTGACAAACAAGCTTCCGAAAGAAAGACTGGATACCCTTGGAGCCAGACAGGGAGATTCCGGCGAAGATGGCAGCAATGTATCTAGAAGAGCATTTAAACCAATTGGTGCTGAAAAATTTACCCGTTCAACCAATGAACTTGAAGCCGTTCAGAAAACCGGTACAAACGAAAGACAGATTTATAAAACAGAACCGGATAATTTAATTCATCAGTCAGGGTTATCTCAAGGACAGGCCTTAGCTGATATGGATATGGATGAAATACTTAAAAGAGTTTATCTCTCTACCAGAAGGCAGGTACCTACAAAAGCTAATATGTTGCTTGGAAATTATACAGTGACCGAGAAAATTGGTTCAGGTTCCATGGCAAAGGTTTATAAGGCAACATATACTGACACAGGTGAAATAGTTGCCATTAAAATACCTTATGAACATTTACTTAATGATGAAGGTTTTATAAATAGATTTTTTCAGGAAACCGATAAATATAAAGAATTAAACCATCCAAATATAGTAAAGGTTTATGATGCCCTCAGCAATGAAGATTCTATCTATATGATCATGGAATTTGTCGATGCTATGACATTAAGGGAATTATTAAGACTTTCGGGAATAAGTAATATGGATGTTTTGTGGGCAATAAATTTTGTAATAAAAGTCTGTGAAGGGTTAAATTATTTGCATTCCAGAAGAATTATACACAGTGATATAAAACCTGAAAACCTTATGGTAAGCCCTGAAAGTAATGTGAAAATTATGGAATATGTTACGGTTAAATCTGTAGATCAGATAGGACCAACCAAGGGAGGATTTTTTGCCGGTTCCCCTCATTATATGCCCTGTGAATTATTATCTAAAGACGGGGGAGATGAGAGATCTGATATTTATTCTCTGGGTGTTGTCTTTTATGAGCTTATAACAGGTAATGTTCCTTTTTCCGGAAGTAATCCATTGATAATTATGAAAAAACATAAAGAAGAAGAGCCGATACCGCCAAGAAAAATAGTTCCTTCCATTCCGGAAGAAATAGAGAAAATTGTTTTAAAAATGCTTGCCAAAGCGCCGAGAGATCGTTTTAGTTCTGTCAGAGTTGTTTCAGCTTTACTCAGTGGTTATTTGACTATGAGAGCTACTGATAAGAGTTATTTAAAACCAAAACCGATTAATTACAGTTCGAACAGTTATGATAATTTTTAGATGACATTAGGACCGTAACAGGTAAAATGGTTACAAACTTATTTGGAGTGGTACGTAGTGTTTGGAACGGTAATTATTCCACTGGTTATAATCTTGACGTTAACGCGTCACGGGTAACAATTTTTATAAAATTGCTGAAAGCTGATTGCTGAAAGCTATAAACAAGGAGTGAATAACATGTCTGGAAAAAGATGGACTTTTACCTTTATTTTTTTAGTAATTTTTATTTTTTCATTTGTTCCTCTTGGCTATAATATGTTCTTTATAGCCTTTGCAAATAATCTGGAAGGGAAAGTGTTGAAGGTTAGCGGAGAGGTAGTAGAAATAAATCTTGGAGCAAACGATGGATTGACCAGGGGAACAGAAGGACTTATCAGACTTACTATAACAGCCAACGGTCAACCTGTAGTACTTGATATAGCTAAAATAAAAATAACCGATGTTGGTGACAGTACCTCAAAAGCCAGAATAACCAGGAAAACTTCAAATGTTCAGGCCGGTTATACTGTAATATTTACTAATATATCTGCTGCTGTAGCTACAATCACACCCAAATCAGTGACACCTGCTGTTATACCTGTAATACCGACACCTACTGACACACCTAAACCTGTAATACCGACACCTACCGCTACACCGGAACCTGTAATACCGACACCTACCGCTACACCGGAACCTGTAATACC
>JBEHWP010000629.1:0-4136 GCA_040217665.1 Vulcanimicrobiota bacterium | reverse complement strand
AAAGTGCCGGAGCTAAAGGATAAGTCTTTCATGTATCAGGAAAAACCTGTTTGTAAAGATAAAATACCCGAAGAGAAAGGGGAAATCGGGAAAGAAGACTATGATGCCCATAAAATGGAACTTCGTAAAAAAAGGCAGGAAATGGAAGATAAACTTAAGGCCAGGGCAAAAGAGGCAAAATTACAGGAAAAAAGTAAAGAAGATCTGAAATTAAAAAAGATGGAAGCCATTGAAGAAAGGCTCAAAACCCAGAGTCAGACAAAAAGAATTGATGATACCTTTAAATTTGAAGTTCTGAAAAGACTTGAAGAGATGAATAAATCTCACGAAAACGTCGTTTCTGCACCTCTGAGAGATGATAAAAAGAAGTCAGAAGAACTTGCGAGAAAAATAAAAGAACAGCTCAGTAAAAAGAAAAAAGTCAGTGAAAACAAATTACAGGGAGCAAGTGAAAAACCTCATGAAACTCCTGAAGACAAGGCAGGGAAATTTTTTACCATAGGAAAAACCCAGCTTGAAAAGAATATGGTCGATGCAGGTATATCAAGTTTTAGAAGAGCTCTGGAACTTATGCCTGATCATATTACCTATGTGCTCTCCCTTGGCGATGCTCTCAGAGAAAAAGGTGATATTCAGGGAGCCTGTGAGTGTTATGAAAAAGCTATTAAAATTTCTCCTGAAAGACGGGATATAGCTTTAACCCTTTCCAATATGTTCATGGTACTTGGCAGAAAAGCACTTGTTGACAGGTTATATGATAATAGTTTCGATTATTTTACCAGGTCCCTCCTTGTAAAGAAAAATGCCGGTGCATATTTTGGCCTTGCTGACGTATATATTGTCAGGGGAGATACAGAGAATTGCATCACCTCCCTTTTGAATGGACTGGCCTGTGATAACAGTGACTTTAACCGTCTTGTAGATCTTGCCGAACTTTATTCTTTTATCGAATCCGATCTGGAAGGATGTTATAATAAAATTTTATCTCTTGCCGGATTGAATGAGGATTCTTCCAGAGGGGCTTTTCTTAAGGGTGTGCTGTATGAGAAAGATGACTGGGAGGAAGCTGCAGGTTTTTATGAACATGCAATTTACAAAGAGCAGAATTTTCCCGAGTCATATTACCGTATGGGTATATTGTTTTTACAGGAAGAACTCTATGAGGAAGCAGAAGACATGTTTAAAAGGATTATAAAAATTAATCCTTCGTACGGTAAAGCCTATACAGGTCTCGGAAGGTTACTGATTAGAAAAGGCGACTTTGTAGAAGCTGAAAAGAATATAAAGAAAGCTATTTCTATTGAACCCGGATGGTATCAGTCCTATTGCCTTCTTGCCAGAATCTGCCTTAATAATGACCACCTGGATGAAGCTCTCAATTATATTGAAAAAATTAAAGGACTTCACAGAACATTACCGGATGTTCATATAATTCAGGGGGAGATTTTTCTGAAAAAGAAATCCCAGAAGGATGCCTGTAAATGTTTTTTTGCAGCAACTAACTCATGGGCCTCTACATGGGAACACCGCAGAGAGATAGCACTGTTAAGTCCTTTAATAGACGATGCTGACGTTCTCACTACTTTAATTGAAGCTTTTAATGAAGAGGATGACAGTGATTTATTGAAGGTTATGTATGAAAGATTACTTTCTTTAAAACCGGGTGATAAAACAGCAATATTAAAACTTGCAAAGATTTATAGAAATAGTAATAAATATGATAGTGCCATAGAGCTTTTCCGTGGTTTACCTTCTGTTACAAGGGAGATGAGCATTGAACTTGCAGAGAATTTTTACAGGAAATCCAGAAAAGAACTGAAACAGGGTAAACATAAAAGTGCCCTCATATCTATAAAGTCAGCCATTAAATTTGTAAAGAATAAGGGGCCTTATTATGCCCAGGCAGGGGATATATATTTTAAAACGGAGAAATATCCTGAAGCAGTAGAAGCATATCTGAATAGTATCGATATTGAAAAAGATGGTTCTGTATACTTTAAGCTCGGTCAGACTTATGAGAAAATCGAAGATTACAGAGAAGCCATTAAAGCCTACGAAGAAGCTATTAAACTTGATCAGGAAAAAGTATCTTATTATGCCAGTCTTGCCAGAGCCTCTTATAAAGTAAAGCATTATAACAGGGTTTTAAATCTTACAAGAGAAGTGTTATCGGGGTTTCATGAACTTGACGGGAAAGTTAAATCCAGGCTTGAAAATCTGTATGAGCTCTCGGAAAACAGACTCTGGATTTCTTTCAGAGGTAATAATGGTGCTTTTCAGAAGAATGAAGAAAACCTGAAGATTTCCAGTTTGAAAGATGAAAATAATTTTCTTACTCTGAACTGGACATTAAATCTTAAAAAAAGAATTACTTCATCACCTGTTATTACAGATGGAAATGTTTATATAGGTGATGAAGGTGGAACACTTTATGCTATAAGTCAGAAAAAAGGTAAACCTCTATGGAAGTTTAGCAGTGACGGTGAGATCAGGGCCACTCCTTTCGCCGGAGTCAAAATGATATATCTGGCCTGTAGCGGATTTATATATGGTATTGATATTTCCCAGGGAACAAAGGTATGGTATTTTAAGGCGGATTCAAAAATGAATTCTTCTCCTGCAGGTTATAAAGACATACTTTATACAGGATCCGATAAAGGTATATTCTATGCCCTGTCTATGGAAAAAGGAGAACTTGTCTGGTCTTATAAGGCAGGGGGCCAGATTACTTCTTTACCTCTTATTGTTTCAGAGCGGGTTTATTTTGGTTCCTGGGATGGTTCTTTTTACTGTCTTAACAGGACTACAGGAGAAAAAGTATGGTCAAAGAATTTAGGCGGTAAAATACATTCATCACCGGTATTTCTGGATGGTCTCATATATACTGGTCTTTTAAATAATAAACTTTTAGCTTTTGATGCATCAAACGGAAAAATAAAATGGGAATTTATGTCAGAAGGACCTATCATATCTTCGCCTGCTGTGGCTTATAAAAAGGTATTTATAGGTTCCAGGGATAAGAGCGTTTATGCTCTGGATGCCTGTAAAGGGACAAAAATATGGCAGTATAAGACGGGAGATACTATTTATTCATCTCCTGCTGTGGCAAACGGTTTCGTCTATATAGGCTCTACTGATAAGATGTTTTATGCCATTCATTCCGAAAAGGGTAGAGGATGCAAATATAAAACAGCCGGGAAAATAATGTCTTCTCCTGCCATTGCAAACAGTATGGTTTTTATAGCTTCTGATGACGGAAAGCTTTATGCTTTTGGCGGTGAGTCGTGAAGAGTGAAGGGTGAAAAGTTATCAGTGACCGGTGACCAGTATTTTATCTCCGACTGTTATGTTATTCTCCTTAAACCATCCTTTATTTACTTCAAGGGCATATTTTACCGGATATTTCGACGGGTGAGTTGTTTCTGTCTGTGGTTCCATGTCTTCTATGTGAATTATGGTACCGTCTTCTTTTATAAAGGCAATACTCAGAGGTATAAGGGTATTTTTCATCCAGAAAGAATGAATTTCTTCTCCGGAGAATATAAAGAGCATTCCCTCATTTTTTCCCAGGCTTTTTCTGTACATGAGGCCAGTCATTCTTTTTTCCGATGTATCCGCTATCTCTACTGTAATAGTTCTGTCTTTTACTGTTAAGGTCTTTTTCTCAAAAACCATTGTAGAAACAGGTGACCTGGCTTCACTTTTACAGCCTGTTATACAGAACAGAAATAATATTAAATAAATAATATATCTTTTCGTAATTATTAAATTTTCACTTTTCACTTCTCACTCTTCACTCTTCACGACTCACCGATTTATACTGTTCATAAAGATAGGTTTTTTCCCCTGTAATTAATTTTTCTTCATACCATCTGAAGGGGTTTATTGTTTTATTTCCTGTTTTTACACAGGAATCTATAATGTTATCCTCTTTAATCCATTCTCCGCCGTGATTTTTTATAATTATTTCACCTATAAGGGAACCTGTGGCATATTTGAATTTTTCAGGATCTGCCTTTTCAGGAATACCGGCCCATGATAAGGCTTTGTCAATTCTTTTTATACTTATATCTGTTCTTTCGATTTTTATACCTGCCGATAGATCTATAAGTTTTTCTCCTGTTATGGCAAGTTCC
>JBEHWP010000628.1:0-4146 GCA_040217665.1 Vulcanimicrobiota bacterium | reverse complement strand
TTATATATTTCTGAAATCCTGGCTCTACATTTCTTCTCCATTGATCAACAATATCTATTTTATCTCTGCCCCTTACCTTTTCATCTCTGTCCAGCCTTCTTGCAAGTCTCTCACCTGAGGCGGAATCAACAAAAATTTTATAGTCAAGGAGATCCCTTACCCTTTCGTCTGTAAAGATAAAAAGCCCTTCTATAATTACTATTTTCTTTATGATTACTATTTTTTTATCCTTACTTCTTACATGATCCTTGAAATCGTATTTAGGGATAGCTATCTCACTGAGATTATTCTTTTTAATCTTTGCAAGTGTATAATACAGTTCATCCATATCAACACTTGAAGGTTTGTCGAAATCTACATTCTTTCTTTCTTCTTCCGACATATAACTCAAATCTCTGTAAAAATTATCCGTAGAAATAATAACCAGGTCATCTATTTCTGAAGCTATATTATAGGCAAATTCCGATTTTCCTGAACCGCTTCCTCCACAGATGCCTATAAGAATCGGAAATTTAATCTCTCTGTCAAATATTTTATGCATAGAAAATCTCTCCCCTGAAAATTATATATAGCGTTCAGCTGTCAGCTAACAGCTATCAGTTGAATATATATTTTCCCTGAAAGCTGAGTGCTGATAGCTGAACACTCACAACATTAAAGTCTGTCGATTATGGCTTTACCGAAACCTGAACAGGATAATTCATGAACATCTGTCCTGCCGTCTCTTTCCATCAAACGGGCAAGATCATAGGTTACATGAGCATCAAGTATAGACTTTTTCATAGCATTTACTATAAGCTGGCTTGCTTCGTGCCATCCGAGATAATCTAACATCATAACAGCAGAAAGTATTAATGAGCCGGGATTGACTTTATCAAGACCTGTATATTTAGGAGCAGTTCCATGAGTTGCTTCAAACAGAGCATATTCATCACCTATATTTGCTCCCGGACCGAGACCGAGACCTCCCACAAGAGCTATAGCTGCATCGGAAAGATAATCGCCATTCAAATTCGGGAGAGCAAGAACACTGTATTCGTCAGGTCGTGTCTGTATCTGCTGGAATATGGAATCTGCAATACGATCCTTTATTAAAATCTTTCCTTCCGGCATTTTACCACCATATTTACTCCATAATTCCTTTTCCGGGACAGTAATATGGCCAAATTCTTCTTTTGCCACTTCATAACCCCATTTACAGAAAGAGCCTTCAGTAAACTTCATAATATTTCCTTTATGAACGATTGTAACAGAAGGGAGTTTCTGGCTTATAGCCCACTGAATGGCACTTCTTATAAGTCTTTTGCTCCCGAATTCGGAAATAGGTTTTACTCCTATACCGCTGTCTTCCCTTATGGCCTTACCGGTTTTTTCTTTTATCAGTTCTATAATGGCTCTGGCAAGTTCAGAACCTTTTTCAAAATCATGACCTGCATAAACATCTTCTGTATTTTCTCTGAATATAACAAAATTTACTTTATCTGCATATTTATTTGGTGCAGGGACACCGGAAAAATATTGAACAGGTCTTACACAGGCAAAGAGATCCATGGATTGACGAAATCTTACATTTACGGAACGAAATCTCGGAGCAACTCCATCCGGTTTATGACATTCCTCACATTCTCCTCCTGTATACTGTTGATGTGAACAGTAAAGACAAACATGAGTTTCTTCCCCTACAGGTGTTGTAAAGGGGCCTTTAATGGCTACTTTTAAATATTTTATTGCCTCTATTGCTTCTTCAGGCAATACTTCCCCATATTTGAGAAATCCTTCCAATCCGGCATATATGGGACACCAGGCTATTGATTTTTGCCCGCCATAGGCTTTATTGACAGCAGCTTCCACCACTGACTGCATAACAGGGGTAATATCAATACCGGTACCATCACCACGAAGAAGGCCTATAACAGGTCTGTCTCCTACTATTCTTTTTCCATCCTTAATTTGAATTAAATCTCCCTCAGGGACTTTAACATGTTTGAATTGAGTCATTGACTAAATACGGCATCTGAATTTAGAAGATCCTTAATGTGCTACGCCTTAACGTAACGGGAGGACTAATCCGTCTATATTAATGACCTCTGACAGATTATCCAAAATATTCAGGAAAAACCGCACTCCTTTCTAAATAATATATCGACGGTTATTTTAACTGAAAAAATTCTAATAGTCAATTGTTAATTAAAATTCTGACAGGTCATATCTTTCTAAAAAATGATATCGGCAGTAAAAGAAAATAAATAATAGTAATTTAGAATATGTTAATGTCACTCACTATTAATTTTTTACTATAATAATACTATATAAATCACATTAAAAATGTTTTTTTGAACAAAAAAATAATACTGTAAGGTAGATTACATTCGACAATGTAATTTTATGTGATTTTACGAACAAAATCTCTTGACAAAAAACAGGATTATGTTATTATAAGCAGGATATAATGTGAGCAGGAGAATATTATGGTTACCAATAAAAATTGTATTGTAAGATTATCAAGATACAGAAATGTACTTTACAGATTGAAATCTATGGGCCTTATAAGAGTTATTTCGAATAACCTGGCAGATGCCACGGGAGTAACTGCTCTTCAGGTAAGAAAAGATTTTTCCCTGTCACGTATTACGGGAAATAAAAAGGGCGGTTATCAAATAGATGAGCTTATTGAAAAATTAAATCATATACTCGGGAAAAATGAAGTTAAACATGTTATACTGGCAGGAGTCGGAAAAATAGGTAAAGCTCTGGTCCAGTATAATGGTTTTGAAGAAGAAGGCATAAAGATAGTAGCCTCTTTCGATATAGATCCGCAGAAATATAATGAAGAAACGGATGTACCGGTTTTGCCTCTTGAAAAAATGAAAGACTATATAAAAGAAAATAATATAAAAATAGGTATTATTACTGTACCTGATACATCTGCCCAGCAGGTTTTCAATCTCATGGCAGGCGCCGGTATAAAGGGTGTATTAAATTTTGCCCCTATAAGGCTGAGAAGTACGCCTGATATAATAATAAACAATGTCAATGTTGTAATGGAGCTTGAGAATTTGATATATTTTGTCAATGCAGGAGAAAAAACAGGGGGAACAATCTGTGAATACGATTAAATCCAGACTATTATTATCCTTTCTCTCTATTATACTTGTACTGGGTATATCAAAATCCATCATGGTTTATTATATAGTAGAAAAAGATATTATAGAAAGAGCCCAGAAGGAAGTAAAAATAAGGCTCAATACTGTAAGAGCCGTATATGTAAGGGATCTTGATACATACAGAACAGAATTTACTCTCATTTCAGAAAGAGATAATCCCGATATAATTAAAGAGAAACTTGGCCTGGATTACCTGTATATAGTTAAGCCTGATGGAGATAATATAAAAAGTGATATTGCCTGTGAAGCATTGCGGCAGAACAGAGGAGTAGGAGGTATAAGAATTATATCCAGAAAAGAACTCCTTGAAATGCATAATGATCTTTACAACACGATAAAAATAGAAGTAAAAGACACTGAACAGGCAAGACCGGGAACATTAAAGGTTCTGGAAAATGCTATGGCTGTCGAATATGCACTGCCTGTAACAGAAAGTTCAGGAAAAAGTAAATATATTATCTACGGAGGAAGAGTTATTAACAATAACAACGGTATAGTTGACAGAGCGAGAAATCTGGTCTTTGAAAAAGAATCCTACAATGAAAAACCTATGGGAACTGTAACTATATTTCAAGATGATATAAGGATAGCAACGAATGTTCTGGACAAAGAAGGAAACAGAGCTATAGGCACAAGGGTTTCCGAAGCGGTTTACAAAAAGGTGGTAGAAGAAGGTAATACATGGGTTGCCAGGGCTTTTGTAGTAACAGACTGGTATCTTACTGCTTACGAACCTATTAAAGATATAAATGGTCATGTTATAGGCATATTATATGTAGGAATTCTGGAAGCACCATTCCGGGATATATCACGGGATATACTTTTTGGTATTATTACGCTTATAGCACTTGCAACCATGATTGCAGCAATACTTTCCTATATAGTTGCAGAAAGCATCTCAAAACCAATCAATGATTTACTGAATGCAACGTCAAGATTTGCCGGCGGGGACCTGGGTTACAGGGTTAAAACAGTTACTTCC
>JBEHWP010000627.1:0-4150 GCA_040217665.1 Vulcanimicrobiota bacterium | reverse complement strand
TTCTGTTGAAAGTGAAACTTACATAAAACTTGCCATAGAAGAGGCTATAAGTTGTTTAAAGAAAGGAGAAGCTTGAAATGAATACAGAAGATAATAACATGGATATGGATAATTTAGATGAGGAAATTTCAAGGAATACCTCTGAACTTATTAACCTTGGTGAGAGGATTATCAGTTATAAGCCAAAGGGAGTAAGGCATGAAGCCATTGAAATCATACAGGGACTTGCAGCAAAATTGAAACAGAATATGGAATATTCTAAAGGACTGGAAAAAGATCTTGCAAAAGCCAGGGATGATGCAGAAAAATTTAAAAAGCAGAATAAAACCCTTGAAGAAAAAAATAAATCCCTTGAAGGAGAATTAAGTAATAAAACAAAGGAATTAAATGATTATATAGGTAATCTTGAGAAAAACAAAGGAAGTCTCGAAGGAAATCTTTCTTCAATAAAATCAGATCTTTCGGAAGCAATGAAGAAAATAAACTCTCTGGAAGAAGAAAATAAGTCGTTACATGAAGAAAATTCTTCTCAGAAAGACATGATCGCAAATCTGGAGAAAAAACTCCTGGAAGAACTGGATAAAGAGAACACTAAAAGAGAACATGTGGAAAAGAAGTTTGATGCAAAAGTTATTGAATTGAGGACCTATATAAAATATTTGAATGAAGAAATAGAAGAACTGACAGAAGCGAATAAATTGCTAAGTACGGAACTTTCCACCTATGTTCAGGAAGTGGAAGCAAATGAGAAGAGCTGGAGCGCCATTCAGGAGACTCTTAAAGCAAGCCTTAATGAGTAAGGGACTGCAAGAAAATAAACGGTGAAAAGTGAGTGGTGAGCACCTACGAGCTGCTCACCACTCACTTTCTGACTTTCTGTTAAATTTCTCCCCTTACAGGGAGTTTTTTATATACCGGTAACGAATTACCGGTCTGCTTGCCCGGTTAGGAATGAAAATTAATTAATTGTCTCAGGTTTTAGGTTTTGGGTTTTGGGTTTTAGGTTTTAAGTTTTAAGCTTCTTAACCCAACCCCCAACACCCATAACCCAACACCCTCATTTGCGACAGTTATTTTGAACTCATTCCTTAATTGACTTAAATTTCGCTCCAGAAGATACACCGGAAATTCACATTACTTGATGCACTGAAGTCCAGTAGTTTAAGATATTTCGGTGAAGATATTATGGATACATGTCCCTGTCCTATCTTAACGTTAATATTCCCTGCTGTACCTGTATCAGGATTGGTTTTACTGGGAACAGGATTATTGGGATCCACTGCTACAAGACCTCCTGTGAAAGAAAAATTAGGAGGGAGCTTGTCGGCAGTGATTGATGGAGTCGGCGTTCCTGTCATACCGGTACCTCCACTACCTCCACTACCTCCACTACCTGAACCTGCGCCGGAAACAGAATAATATGAATCAAGAATTTGGGCAACCTGTGAACTGGCTCCATAGAATATTTGTATAGATTCATTGATGGTTATAGTCTTATCAACAATTAACTCGCCTGTCCCCTGTTTCTGGATAAAAATACGTAATTGACTGGGAGGACTACCGGGAATAATTTCCACTGTATAGCTACCATCAGAATCTCTTTTAATGGTACTGATGTCTCCGCCATTACTATGTATATCTATATTGAATTGAGAATTACTGCCTGATATAGGCAGATTACAGGTGAACGTGGACGAACCGCCCGAACCGCCCGAACCGCCCGAACCGCCCGAACTATCTTCCCAGTCATCAGGCCAGGGAGTTGCTGAAATATTATTGGCAGGATTTATATCACTGTTCGGATCCAGGATATTAACATTTATATTTCCATGACTGTAGACAAGACCGGCAATGCTGAGGTCTAAAGCCTTTTTCTTGCTGGAAGGTAATTCCATGGAAACATCGCCTTTACTGAGAACAGCGACACCTGTATCGCCAGATGCCACAATATTTGTTTCCCCTATAAGGGCAGTTTTGCCTGATACGTAACATGAACCGTTTCCCTTTATCGGCCCTGCAACTTTCAGGTTTCCCTGGTCTACATATAATGACGGTGCATTGCCGTTTTTATCTTTTTCCAGATATATGCCTGCATCTTTTGATTTATCGTTTAATTCGAATTTTACATCACCTGTAAAAGCAAGATCCTCTTTTATATAAAGTTTACCTTTTTTAACTTCGCAGGAAGCAGGCAGAGTGGACGGTCCCTTTACATCATCTTTATTAATTACATATGTGCCTCCTGTCAGTTTACTGGATGCCTTTGCTTTTCCGTTACTGATAATTTTATTGAGATCCAGAGGTGTTACATTTTTACTGGATGAGAAAGAAGCTGTTGTTGAGTCTGTATCGAGATCAGGCATATTAATTTCACCCTGTGCGCTGGCTTTGCCGCCATGTAATAAAACTTTAGAATTCTTTGTATTTATGGCATAACCGTCGTCACTGCCTCCTCCTGATTTGACACTGTTTGAATGAATATTTCCTGCAATACCCGGATTTTCTTTTGTAGCCTCTGTCTGTATATCTGCTGTATTGGCATCTACTGTAGTCTGGCCGCTTGAGAAAGAACCGGGATAATATAAATCTCTCTGCAGTATGGCTCTGATATGTTTTACCGCTTTGGTATCATTTTCTTTCCCTGCATAGGCTGTTACAATAAGATCAACTGAATGTCCGGGAACACCTTTACCGCCCCATCCAGGAAGAACCTTGGGATCTGTAGCATTATTTTTTAAATTATTTACGGAATAATATGGCTTTGTTCTATCAAAGGTTATTTCGAACCGCCCCGGCACACCTTCCATTTTATAGACGACAGGCTGATTGGGTTCCCATGTCGGATCTTCTTTAAGACAGTATATTGCATAGGCTACTCCTGCTTCTGCTATTTTAAGAGCTGATGCGTTGTTTTCTGACATATTTGTGAAACCGAGATTGTAGTAATTAAGAACAATCAGGGAACTTGCAACCATAAGCAGAACTACTGTCACCATGAGAATAGATACAAGGACTATACCTTTATTTGAAGATTTTTTCATAATAACCACCCTTCCTTTCTTTTTATTGTTCCGTATTATTTAATATTACAGTATTTTTGAGTATTACTTTTTCTTTACCTGCACTGTCAGAAAAATCTTTTGTAAAAGCCAGTCTGTCTTCCAGCATAGATTTTACTATAATAATATCTATGTCAATCGCATTTTCATGATCAGGATTTTGCTTCAAATCCATTTCATATACATGTCTGGATAATACTTTTGGTTTTCCTATATATTCTTCTCCTGCCGTTTTTACGTCAATATCATTAAAATATATTTCGAAACCTGTTAATTTCTTGTTTATAAAGGGAGCATGTTTTAATATCTTTCTTATGAGTTTTTTCCCTAACCTTGGATTATTTGGATCAAGTCCGGCGGGGATAGTAGACGGATCTGTCAGAACCATAGAAAATTCTTTACCTTTTTTACTCCTGGGAAAAGTATAGTATAGAATATATGCCTGCCATTTCGGTTTCCCCGTCGTTTGATCATATTCACTGGCACCGAACTCATTTATATCACTCTGCAATATGGCATATTCATAACCTTTTCCTCCTATTGTCAGAGTGGACTGGTCTGTGTGGCGGAAATCTTTTACAAGAAACATGTTACAGAGAGATGCTTCCTGCTGTGTCTCAGTTTTATTCTGCACCAGATTCCATGATTTAAGGCCTGTACTGAAAATAGCCGTAAGAGCAAGTAAAAATATAGAGAATATTATTACTGTTAACATCAATTCCAATACAGAATGACCTCTCATAATAAACCTCTCTTATACTGTGGTGAGCATAAATAATATATATATGTTTATGCTCAGGTCAGTAATTATAACCTGTTAATGGCTGGTAACAGGTTAACATTAATTTTTATTCACTGGCTTTTAAACGTTTCCAGTGTTGTAGCTGTCGTGCCTTCCGAACCTGCCCCTTTACTTGTTACTGTTACAATAATACTTTTCAGTTTACTGCCGGTTCCTGTGACATCACTTACTTTTACCGTATAAACATAGACAGTCCCGCCTTTACTCACTCCCGGTATTTCAGACGGATAGGGAGACGGAGGAAAATTATCTACCTGTGGATCTGTTCCCCCGTTAAAGGTACCTGTCT
>JBEHWP010000626.1:0-4155 GCA_040217665.1 Vulcanimicrobiota bacterium | reverse complement strand
CTTTATTGTTCCATGCAAACATATTACTTTCATTAATCTCAATAGACTTATTATAACATAAAATTGCTTCTTCGTATTTTCCGTATCTTTCAAAAATATAACCTTTTCTGAACCATATAGTGCTGACTATATTATTATCTGACGCTATAGCAAGAGCTTTATCGTAACAGGAAAGTGCTTCTTCATATTTTTCGGAAAGTAAAAGAATCTCGGCTTTATCCCCTGAAGCAGGAATATTTTTCCCGTCCAGTTCAAGTATTTTATCAAAACACAGGATTGGTTCAGTATATTTACCGGTATTTTTCAGAATTATACCTCTGCCATGCCAGGCTTTTATGTAAGAGCTATCTATTTCTATAGCTTTATCGTAACAGTACATACTCTCTTCATATTTATTCTGCCGCTCCAGAACATCTCCTTTACTACTCCAGGCAGAAGGAGACTCCGGATTTATTTCCAGTAATCTGTCAAAATAAAAGAGAGCTTCTTCATAATTTCCCTGATTATACAGGATTATTCCTTTATGGTTCCACGGGTCACTGTAGTCAGGATCTATTTCTATAGCTCTATCATAACACTTAAGAGCCTCGTCATATTTATGGCGGCTCTCCAGAATTAAAGCCTTACCGTTCCAGGCATATATGCAATCAGGATTGATTTCCAGGGCTCTGTTATAACATAACAGTGCTTCATCATACTGACCTGCAGCATACAGGCAAAATCCCTTATTTATCCATGAGGTGTCGTCATACGGATTAACAGTCAGGGCTTTATCGTAAGAATCCAGAGCTTCTTCATATTTTCCGGATTCTTTAAGCAGATTCCCTCTGTTAATCAAAGCTGCCCTGTAATTCTGATCAATCTCTAAAGCTCGTTCAAAACAGGACATAGCTTCATCATATTTCTTTTGAAGCTTCAATACAATACCAAATTTATTCCATGTATCAATATCAAGGGGAGACATATCCAGTATTTTTTTGTAGCATATAATCGCTTCATCATAATTATTCTGAATATATAAGACATCTCCCCTGTTATGCCAGGCAGGTTTATATAAAGGGTCCCACTCTATTGCTTTATCATAACAGAAGATTGCTTCTTCATATTTCCCTCTGGCCTGCAGAAGAACACCTTTATTGTTCCAGCCACCGGTATGTAGAGGATCTATAGCAATGGCTCTGTCATAACATAACATGGCATCATCGTATTTACCCTGATAATATAAAGACAGTCCTCTATTTATCCATGCTGAAGTGAATTCAGGCTCAATGGCAAGTATTTTATCATAACAACATATGGCTTCATTATATTTCTTCTGATTTTCTAAAATAAATCCTTTATTATACAGGGCTCCTGTATAGGTATTGTCAATTTCCAGTGCCTTATCATAGGCCAGAAGGGCTTCTTCATATTTCTCCATAAAATAAAGAATATTTCCCCTGTTATGCCAGGCATAGATAAATCGGGGATCAATATTCAGTGCTTTATCATAACAGAACAGGGCTTCTTCATATTTCCCCTGAGCCGATAAAACAAGACCTTTATTATACCAGGCAAAAATATGATCATGTTTAATAGAGATTACTCTGTTATAACAATTAAGAGCTTCGTCATATTTTTTCATGTAATAAAAACAGAGTCCTCTGTTTAGCAGAGAAGCGGTATGATTCGGTATTGACTGAAGCACCTTATCATAACAGAGAATAGCTTCCTCAAAATGGCTCTGAAAAGAAAAAGCAAGTCCTCTGTTATACCAGGCTTCTATGCAGTCAGGTTCAATAGAAATAGCCTTATTGAAGCATTCAACGGATTCTTCATATTTTTTAAGCCCTGCAAGAGCCTGCCCTCTACAGGTCCAGCAGAGGACATCTTCAGGGAGCAGGGCAAGCGTTCTGTCATAATATGTTATAGCTTCTTCAAATCTGCCCTGATTATAAAGGGTAAAACCTTTATAATAACAGGCTCCTCCGTCTTCCTGATCAACATCCAGCATCTTATCAAACCACATAATTGCTTCGTCATACTTCCTCTGTATTCCCGCCAGAATCCCTTTATTAAGCCATGTGTCTCTATCATGAGGGTCCATGTCAAAAGCTTTATTAAAGCATTCTGCCGCTTCTTCAAAATGGCCTTTTACAGACAGTTCTCTCCCTTTAGAATTCCAGTAATCAGTATCTTCACATTCAAACCTGTCGTCGTGAACATCAGAATCATTGAATTTCATATTATGCACAATAGCCTGTGCCTGATGCAGAACAGAGTTACTCTTTGAACGTAAAAATTTCTGTTTTATCTCCTGTTCCAGTGGTTCTGTATCTTCTCTCCGTAATTTCCATTCATCTATTTTCCTGTTTAACACCTCCCTCTGTTTATCATTAATAAAACCTTCATGTTCCAGGATTAACTCTACCATTGAACAGTAAAGTTTTAGATTATCAGAATTACTCATCAAATATTCCCCTCAATTCGTAACGCGTGACGCGTGACGCGTGACGCAAGGTATCGGAAGTAGCTCATTTTCTGTCAACGATAAATTCTTTGCACAGGTTTTATGCTTAAATACACTCAATGTATTATTTCCCTGGTCCGTAACCCACATATCCCCCGAAGGTGATATGGCGACTCCTACAGGATCTACACCGGTAGGCAATATATCAATAACTTTAAAACTTTTTACATCCACTGCATATAGCCTGTTTGATTTATAACAGCATACATAAATTGTTTTTTCATCGGGGCTGAATTCAAGAGTCCTTGGCCCTGAACCTACATAAACGGTATTAATTACCTTATTATCGGCTGTGTCCACTCTGGCAATATTATTACCCTGATTGGCGGAGCAATATACATATGTACCTTCTCTGTCTATAATCAAATCTCTGGGGGCAGATCCGACACCATATATAAATCCTTTTCTCTTCCATAAAAATGTATCCACAGTTTCAATATAATTACCATACATAATAGCCACATAAAGTACAGAACCATCTTTATTAAAAACCATTCCTCTGGGAACGTCACTGACAGGTATGGTAGTAATAACATTAAAATTTCTGCCGTCTATAATTGAAACGCTTCTATCATGCCAGTTAGAAACAGCCACTCTTCTTCCGTCACGAGAGACGCTTATGACTTTCGGAGTTTTACCCGCTGAAATCCTCAGATAAGATTTATTGCAGACAGTGCCGTCTGCATATTTCAAAATAGCCTTTACCGTGTCTTTATATACAAGACAGTCAAACCTGCAACCTTCCATATCAAATACTGCCACAGAAGAATCATTATGGAGACTGACCCATAAATAACGGCCATTCTGAGTAAAGACACCTTCTACAGGTTTCTCGGCCACAGAAGGTATGGGAGATTCTGTCTTATAATCCCACCCCTCTGCACAGGTCTGTGGAAAATATATTGTATAAATCAGTTTTCCTGTACCGGTATTATAAACAGTAACGGAACAACTTTCCAGATTCATTACATATGCCGATTTACCATCAGGGGATATAATAACACCTTTTGGAGAACATTCTGTTGAAATTGTTTTACACTCATATAAAGAAGAATAGACAGGAACAGTAAATAAAGATATGAGAAGAAAAATTATTAACAGTCTCATAAAAGTTCCTTTCTGAAAATCGTGATGCGTAATGCGTAACGCGTGACGCATTACGCGAAGACAATAGGCGTTCTAAGAATTTAAAATAGTTATTTTCTTATAGTCCCTGAATTCATATTAAAGTCATTATAACAGGAAAAAAGTAAATAGAAAAGAATTTATGATAAAAAAAAGGCTATAATAAGCCAGCTTTTATTTCACACTATCTCTTGTTTCAACAGTTTCAGGCAAATCCTTATAGGGTATTTCGAGGGAGTGCAGGGCAAATGTTACGTTCAATTTTCATAGAAACCCTTACCTGATAAAGGATTTTTATAGTTTTCTTTTTCCTAAAAAATGAGCCCTTTGGGCCCCTGAAAAATGGGAAATAAAAAAATGCTGTAAATCCTTGTAACATCCAGGATTTATTCAAATTCCTAAGAAACAAAAGCCCTGTTTCCCCAGAAATACCCAACTATAATTGACTCTCAATTGTAAATTGAGATATAATATATGTCACTACTTCAGTAAGGAATGGAAATTTATTAATAGTCTCTTTC
>JBEHWP010000625.1:0-4156 GCA_040217665.1 Vulcanimicrobiota bacterium | reverse complement strand
AGCGGATTTTTCCACTATAAATATAGCTCCCGGCTCTGTATTGCCCATAGAAAAAACTGAAAGAAAACTTTTAAACATGGGATTTAAAAAGACGGATCTCGTAGTCAGCCCCGGAGAATTTACCCAGAGAGGGGGTATAGTCGATGTGTTCCCTCCCACACTCCTGAGACCGGTGAGAATTGAATGGTGGGGAGATGAAGTGGAAGAACTCAGGGAATTTGACCCTTCCACCCAGAGATCCCTTCAGGATATTAATTCTATGAACCTTGGCCCTGCAAGGGAATTTATCTGCAATCTCCCTTTACTGGAACAGGGGGTTGAAAGGGTAAAGAGGAGTCTCAGAGATAGAGTGTCACAGCTAAAAAGAGAAAAAAAATATGACGAAGCGGAATTTCTGGAAGAGAAATTTTTAAATAAGACATATGCTCTCCTGGACGGAACAGACTATTCTCTGCTCCTTGAATATCCGAATTTTTTCTTTCAAAATCTCGTGCCTGCCTGTGATTGTCTGCCGAAAAATTCCGTTGTTTCCATGGATGAACCGGCACAGCTCAGAGAAGAAATAGCGTCTTTTCTTTCGGGAGAAAAAGAAATGGATTTTTTCAGGAGTGAACAGGGACTTGTACTTCCCAGAAGAGATGAAATTTATTTAAAGTGGGATGATTTTACCGATAAGCTTAATTCATTCCAGACTCTTGAATTGTATATGTCAGACACTTCTTCAGAATATGAAACAGGTCATTTTGCCATGTCCTGGGAAGCTCCGGAAAGGTTTAAAGGGCAGATAAAATTACTTGTAAGAAAAATAGACGAACTCCTTATAAATAGAAACCTTATTGTCATACTGAGCCGTTATGCAGGAAGAATTTCCGAAATGCTCACTGAAGCAGGTGTGGAAATAGGACTCGAAGAACCGGAAGAGGGAAGAGTCGTGGTTTCCAGAGAACCTTTTCCGGAAGGATTTTATCTTTCTTCTGAAAAACTTCTTGTCCTCACAGATCTTGAAATATTCGGGAAAGGCACTGTTACAGCGGAAAGAAAGCGGAAGTTTAAAAAAAGCAGTTCTTCCGCTCCTGTAAGTCTCGGTGACCTGAACACAGGTGATATTGTAGTTCATGAAGACCATGGCGTTGGCAGATATCACGGTATAGAAAGACTTGTCGTGGAAGGAGTAAGCAGGGATTTTATATCCCTTATATTTGCAAAAGAAGACAAACTCTATATACCGGTAGAGCAGCTTTACAAGATAACGAAATATATAGGAGGAACCGAAGAAACGACGAGATTGTCCCGTCTCGGAACGGCAGAATGGAAAAAAGTCAGGAGAAAAGTCGCTAAATCCGTTCAGGATATGGCAGAAGATTTAATAAAACTTTATGCCATAAGACAGGCTGTAGAAGGTTATATATTCCCCCCTGATACGGAATGGCAGAAACAGATGGAAGATTCCTTTATTTATGAACTGACAGATGACCAGAAAAAGGTAATTACAGATGTCAAACATGATATGGAATCAAAAAACACAATGGACAGATTGATCTGCGGTGATGTGGGATACGGTAAAACAGAGGTTGCCATAAGGGCTGCTTTTAAAGCCATGGATACTGGTAAACAGGTTCTGATGCTTGTTCCCACAACAGTACTTGCGCAGCAGCATTACAATACCTTTACTGACAGACTTACACCCTATCCTTTTACTGTAGAAATGCTGAGCCGTTTTAAAAGTCCTAAAGAGCAGAAAACCGTAATCCATGGTCTTAAAGATGGCACAGTGGATATGGTTATAGGAACACACAGATTATTGCAGAAGGACATAAAACTATCGGACCCGGGCCTTCTTATAATTGATGAAGAACAGAGATTTGGAGTGGCTCATAAAGAGAAGCTGAAACAGCTCAGAGAAACTGTGGATGTACTGACTCTCACCGCAACCCCCATACCGAGAACTTTATATATGTCTCTTGTAGGGGCAAGAGACATAAGTATTATAGAAACTCCGCCGGAAGACAGATTACCTGTAAAAACCTATCTGCTTAAAAGAAGTGAAAAGATAATAAAAGAAGCAATTTCCAGGGAACTTGCAAGAGGGGGACAGATCTTTTATCTTCATAACAGGGTGGAAACCATTACTTCCGAAGCTTCCTATATAAAATCCCTTTTTCCTCAGACAAGGGTTGCCGTAGGTCACGGACAGATGGATGAGGGAGAGCTTGAACAGATAATGCTTGATTTTGTGAGCGGTCAGTATGATATACTCATATGTACTACAATAATAGAAAGCGGTCTTGATATTCCCAATGCCAATACATTGATTGTAAACCATGCCGAACGTTTTGGTCTTTCCCAGCTTTATCAGTTGCGGGGCAGAGTGGGAAGAAGCACAAAACAGGCCTATGCCTATCTCTTTTATGACCCTGACAGAACCCTTTCCGATCAGGCTTTTAAACGCCTTGAAGCCATATCTGAACTGACAGAGCTCGGTAGCGGCTATCAGATTGCCATGAAGGATCTGGAAATCAGGGGCGCCGGTAATTTACTGGGAGCAGAGCAGCATGGTTTTATCTCACAGATAGGTTTTGAACTTTACTGTCAGCTCCTTTCGGATGCAGTGGCAGAACTCAAAGGTGAAAAGAAAAAAACCCTTCCTCCTCCTGTACTGGAAATACCTGTAGACAGTTATATTCCTGATGCCTATATAAGTCATAAAAAACAGCAGCTTGCCTTTTATAAGAGACTGTCAAAAGTTTCCGCTTATAATGAACTCTCTGATATATGTTCGGAAATGGAAGACAGATTCGGAAAACTCCCGAAAGTAGTTGACAATCTCGTCAATCTGGCCAGAATAAAGATAATTGCTATGGAGAAAAAGATTGAACGCATAAAAGCAACAGGCTCACGGATTACCTATGATTTTTATGAAAAACCCGATGTGTCAAAGAGAAAACTCAGAGATTTTTCCGAAGAAATAGAAGGTAAAGCCAGTTTTTCTTCCGACACTCAGTTGATTATTACAAAAGAAATCAGAGATCCTGAAGGGTTGCTGGAGCTTGTTGAAGAAGTACTGGTGTTGTTACTGGAGTGAGTCGTGAATCTCGTGAAGCGTGAGTCTTAGGGGCGACCACAGGGGGTCGCCCGGTACCGGTGAAAACACCGCATCACGCATTACGCATCACGAACCACCCGTGACGCGTTACCCGTTACGCGTCACGATTATAAAAAAGGAGAATATTTATGAGAACAAATGCAGACATAGAAATTTACTTGAATAAACTGGGGGCAGAATATAAATTAATAAAAGAAGGTGTCTGGATTGTAAGCCTTAAAGACACTGATATAGATAATCTTGTTATTTCCCATGTCCCTCCTATTGTTGTGTTCAGAATCAATCTTATGCCTGTACCTTCAACAAAAAGAGAGGAATTTTTCAGGAGACTTCTTGAGATAAACGCAAAAGAAATGGTTCATGGCGCCTATGGGGTTGAAGGAGATAAGGTTGTAATTATAGATACACTTCAGATGGAAAATCTGGATTTAAATGAATTTGAGGCGTCCATAGAAGCTCTTTATTATACTGTTACTCATCATTTCAATGAACTGGCAGTTTATCTGGAAAAGAAAGGGGATTAATTTTATGGGTCTTTTTTTTAAAATGAACAGGGCAATAAAATCGGAATTCAATCAGATGTTACGTAAAACAGAAGAACCGGAAGAAGTCCTTGATGAACTTATAGAAGACCTTGAAAAACAGCAGAAAGAACTGAAAAATAAACTGAGTGAGCGATCGTCTGAGAAAGATAAACTGGAAGAACAGTTGAAGCAGATAGAAGAAAAACTTGAAGGTGCCAGACATAGAAAAGATTTTTATGTGTCCCGTAAGAAAAGAATGGAAGCACAGAAGAATATTCTCTCTGCTATGAGCTATATAGATGATGTAAGCAGATATGATAGAATTATGAAAGGTGATAAGTAAATATTTTTACAAACTGTTAACATGAAGGCCCTTAATTTTTTTATCGTTCTGTGTTATTATAATAGTGACACATTAAGCCTTTATGGAAAATATGGTTTTTGAGGAGTAGATGATTATGAAGATTTCCGCCAATCAGATAAAAGGGTATGATACAATAAAAAAACCTGCTCTTAAAGAGAAAAATTT
>JBEHWP010000624.1:0-4157 GCA_040217665.1 Vulcanimicrobiota bacterium | reverse complement strand
TTTTATAGTTTTCATAATATCTGGAATCTTACTGTTTCTGTCGGACGGGATAAATAAGTTTTTCATAAACAAAAGATGGGAAAGTTTCAGCAGCTTAAAACTTGTAGAAACAGCGGACAGTCAGTATCAAAATCTGGCTTTAGGCAGGGCAGACGAACAATACAGTCTCTACATTAACGGTGAATATACATCATCTTTCCCCGATGAATACGGATCTTCTCTGGAAACTCATTTCATCATGTCAGAACACAGTGATCCAAAAAAAATACTCCTTATAGGAGGGGGGGCGGAAGGCATGATTGGAATTATATTAAAATATCCTGTAGACAGACTGGATTATATAGAACTGGATTCTAAAATAATCGACATGGTGAAAAAATATCTTCCAGCAGGCGAGCTCTGTAACCTGAAAGACAGAAGAGTAAATCTATATTATTCAGACGGCAGATATTTTGTAAAAAATACAAAATCATCTTATGATATGGTAATAGTAAATTTAGCGGAACCTCATACTGCAATGTTAAACAGATATTATACTGTTGATTTCTTCAGAGAAATTGAAAAAATCCTGGAACCAGGAGGTGTCTTTGTCACAAAATTAAATTCTTCGGAAAATTACATAGGAACTTATACAGGAAATTACAGCGGTTCTATATACAGGAGTCTCAGGGTAGTTTTTTCCCATGTAATAATAACACCGGGCGATAAGAATTATCTTTTTGCCTGTAATTCTCCGGGAGTTATTACAACTGACAGGAAGGAACTTTCCGGGAGATATAAAGAAAGAAATATAAAAAGTGACTATTTTTCTCCCTATCATTTTGAAATTTTACTTCCTGAAGATCTGATAGATTTTATTAAAAACTCCATGGAAAAGCAGAATGTATCATTAAATACTGACATACAGCCTGTTACATATTTTTATAATCTCATATTATGGGATAGATATTCCGGTTCCGGAATGAGTTTCATATTGCAGAAATTGAGTAAAATTAATATAATCTGGATAGTCTCTATTATATTATGTCTTTTACTGGCAAGAATATTATATATATACATAAGGCAAACAGATAAAAAAGGAGAAATTAAATTTAATTCTTTTCTTTCTATAATTATGACAGGATTTTCAGGTATGGCAATGGAAATAATATTAATCTTCGCTTTCCAGAATATTTACGGATATATTTATCAGGGAATCGGGTTACTTGCAGCAGTATTTATGGCAGGTCTTTCGGCAGGAACGTTTGTAATGAATAAAATACTTTCTAAAAGAATGGATCAAAGACTTATACTTATGGCTCAGGGAGGACTGGCACTGTTTTCATTATGCCTTCCTCTATCCATAAATCTGTCACGATTTTCTGAATATATTTTTCTGTTGTTTATTCTTCCTGCCGGTTTCTTTACAGGTTTTATGTTTCCCCTTACATGTGATTTATACGGAGGAACCGGTCACGGAAAGATAGCAGGAATAATTAACAGTGCCGACCATGTGGGAGCATTGCTCGGTTCAATGTGTACAGGTATAATATTTATACCGCTTTTTGGTATATTAAAAACATCTTTATTAATAAGTTTATTAAATGGAGCAGTTTTTATACTCTGGTTAATCTATTTCTTACGAGATGGCATAAAATCAGTCTGAAATCTCGAGAAAGGACATTTCAGAGAACATGTATTTTTCAAATGATTTTAAACAACATAAACAGCAGATAGATGCTGTAAGGATATTTGCGCAGGAACTGGGTCGTCTTCCCGGCGGCAAACAGCAGGGTGTGGGAATTCCTTCTTTTTCTGTTGCAACCAGAGGACAGATAAATCTGAAGGAACTCGGAGACAGGCCACTGGGAAAAAAGATTGAAAGACCTGTCCAAAAATCAGAAGAAAGAATAGATGCCTTTGGTCTTCATGAAGATATAAATCACAGAAAAATAAAAGAGATGTCCCAGCGTTTTATGCTCGGCCTTATGTCCCATGATGATTTTGCCCTTTATCTTGACAGGATAATCAAATTAATAGACAAGGAAATAATAAGATATGAAAAACGTTCTGTCGGCGGCAGTATGAGTGACTGGCAGGAGGAGTTTTCCAATAAAACCCTTTTCGACAAAACAGTACAGAATCTGAAATTTGCAATAACCGAATTCAGGCTTTATTTACAGGACAGCAGAGAAAAACATATAACTACCGCTCTGGGACAGCTTTCTTCTGCAAGCAAAACGATTCAGGATATTGAAGAGAGGAAAGCTTCTCTGGAAGAAATAGGAGAAGGAGATTTAACACCTCATATTACCAAAAAACCTTCTGACATGTCCGGTCTTAACTCCGTTTATAATACAAATAAATTAAACCTGCAAACAACCGATCTTGCATCCGGCTTTACCACGAAAAAACTCAACATACAGGAAACAGAGGACTATGAAAAAAAGTCGCCCAAACCCAACATGTCGCAAATACAGCCCCTGTCATCGCTGACACAGAAACAGCCCTATATGGTTTCTGCCGCACCTTCCTGGCACAGTCATTATAAAGGGGAAAAAAGCGGCATAAAAGGTTACGACCTTGCCTATGTAAGCCATATTTTCAAACATCTTACCTTCAAACAGCTCGATGATATTGCCGATAAAATCTCCATAGAAAAATATGACAGAGGTGTTATAATATTCAGGGAAAGAGAAGAAGGAGATAAAATTTATATAATAAAATCAGGTAAGGTAATGATTTATAAAAGAACCCTTACAGGGAGAGAAACTGAAATAATGACTCTATCATCGGGAGATATTCTCGGAGAAGTATCCTGCATAGACGGAGGAGCCTATGAATTTAATGCAAAAATTCATTCTGAAGGCACCACTCTTCTTGCAATAGGTAAAAATAACTTCCGGGAACTGTTAAAAAAATATCCCTCTCTGTCTCAAAATCTGAATTCCCTTTCTTCTTTGAGATTGAGAGATTTATATAATAAACTGACTGCTTGAATTAAGGAGGAAATATATGTCATTAAATATACCTGTAAATATAATCTTTGTTTTTCTTTTACTTGTAGTTTTTATTGAAAGACTGATAGAATGTTTTCTGGATATAAAAGACCTGTTTATAGAATCTAAAATAACGGACCCTGATAAAAGAAATGAAAAAAGCAGAAGAATATACTTACAACCTGCTGCTGCTGTTTACCGGGAATAATAATCTGCATTATAATTGGAATTGATATATTTGATCTTGCAGGTTTCAGAACAGGAACGAATTTTAACAGTAATTCAGCTTATTTTATTACGGGTTTACTTTTCGGCACTTCAAGTCAGATAATACATATTTTTATAAACACCTTTTTTTATTTTATAAAAAAGATGAAAAAACAACTTTCCCGATAATAAATCAGAGGCAGACCGGAAGGTTTGCCTCTGATTTATTACTTTGCTGTCAGTTTTTTACAGGCCTCTTCAATCTGCCTGACATCTTCGTCTCTTGCTGCCAGATCCCCCGGGTCTGCACATTTTCCTATGGCAATTTTTTCTGCCACTGTAAATTTCATAAAATCTACAAACCATTTTTCCAGATAATTAACTTCTTCTGCAAAGGCTTCTGCCGGTGCATGAGATACTGTTATAAAAAGGCATTTTTTCCCCGGTCTTATTTTACTCTTGAACTTATCATCAAACAGAGAATAACATCTGTCAATAAAATTCTTTACAGGGCCGGGAACACGTCCGAAATATATAGGTGCTGATATGGCAAAAATATCACTTTCCTGAACTTTCTCCAGTAATTCAGGGAAATCATCTTTTATAACGCATTTACCTGTTTTTCTGCACTGCTGACAGGCAATACATCCGCCTACCTCCAGATCTTTCAGATATACTTCTTCCGTATCATATCCATAAGATTTAAAGAATTCAATTACCTTTGATGATGCAAATGCGCTGTTCCCATGTTTTTTGGGACTTCCCATTAAAGATAATACTTTCATAAATACACACTCCTTTTTAATCGTGATGCGTAACGCGTGACGGATGGTTCGTGATGCGTAATGCGTAATGCGTGATGCGTGTTTTCACCGGTACCGGGCGACTACAGGGTTCGCCCCTACTTTTCACGATTCACGACTCACGACTCACCATTTCAGTCTCCGAAACATACGCCGAGATCTCTGGCTG
>JBEHWP010000623.1:0-4158 GCA_040217665.1 Vulcanimicrobiota bacterium | reverse complement strand
TGCGACTGGGAATTAGTTAATTTAACAAAATTAATTAATACTGAGAAGGATAAGGTTAGCTTCTGGCTAACAACGTCGTGTTCCAGAAAACTTATAAGTAGATACTCCTATTTATAGGTTTTTATAGATTTAATTCGACGGTTGAAATGAGGAATATATTATGGCTATATTCTGTGAAAAATGCGGTTACCAGAACAGCAGAAGGGCAAAATTCTGCAAAGGGTGCGGTGGAGAAGTTGTGGCAACAACAGCCAGTGGTAATCTTATGGAAGGCGTAATGCTTGAAAACCGCTATGAAATAAAAAGGCTGATAAAATCCGGCGGTATGGGGGCAGTCTATGAAGCCATGGATCATAAATTCAAGAAAATTCCCTGTGCAGTAAAAGAAATGCTTGAACTTTCCACAGACACAGACAACAGACAGTATTTTATAGACAGATTTATGGAAGAAGCACAGATGCTTCATACATTGAAACATCCTAACCTCCCCAATGTAAAAGATTATTTCGTATCAGGAGGCCGTTATTACCTTGTAATGGAATATGTAAAGGGCAATGACCTTGATACTGTTATGAGGCAATACGGCACAGAAGGAGTGCCGGAGGAATCTGTCATAGAATGGGGAAAAGAAATACTTGATGTTCTTTACTATCTTCACAGCCAGGATCCTCCTGTAGTATACAGAGACTTAAAGCCGGGCAATGTAATGATCCGTTCCTCCGATAATAAGATAATGCTTGTAGATTTTGGCATAGCAAGAAGTATAAACCCTGAAAGCGATACAACAAAAACCGGTATAGGCACGCCTGCTTTTGCTCCTAAAGAGCTTCTTCTGGGAAAACCTGAAATCCGTTCTGATATATACTGTCTTGGATCTACCATGCACTGTCTACTTACAGGGATAGTTCCCGTAATACCGGGAGATTTCAGCCCTGTAAGAAGCCATAAGCCCCGTGTATCACAGGAACTTGATGATATAGTAATGTGTGCTCTTTCTGTGAATGCTTCAGACAGATATCAGAATGCCATACATATGAAAAATGCCCTTGATAATATGGGTAAACATGTTTCAGAACCGACTGTGACATATAAGGCACGTCAGTCAGATACAGTTCCTTATGAAGCAGCTCCTGTGAAACCTGTTTCATCACCTGAGCCTGATTATTTGAAAACAATAAAAAAAGAAGCAGATTTTCATTACAGGACAGTCACTGCAGGCACTTATAAAGTTCCTGAAAAAAAGAAAGAAGGCAATAAATTCTTAATACCTGCAGTGATTGCTATTGTTCTTTTGCTCCTGGTAGGAGGAGTTCTTGCAAACAATCACTACAACAATCCTGCCCGTTATCTTGCCATTGGAGAAAGGGATCTGGGAGACAGGCAGTATAAAACAGCAAAACAGGCCTTTGAGAAGGTATTAAAACTGGATAAAACAAATATAAAAGCCCTTTTTGCTCTTGCAGATATTGCCTTTGATAAAATGAAAAACCCTGATTCCGTTTCAGATCCCAACTGTGCCATAGACTATTATAAGAAAGCAGTGGAATGTTCTACTGTTGCAGAAGATAAGAAAAAAGCCATGGAAAAGCTTTTAGAGATATATATGAATAAAAAAGATTATAGTTCTTCGAAAGAAGTGCTTGATAAACTGGCAGAAGATAAAGACATAAAAGTGGAAGAATATATAGAAACAGGAAATTATTTTTTGAAGGCAGAGAAATGGAACCCTGCTTCAGAGTGTTTTACTCAGGTTCTTAAGAAAAAACCTGAAAACTCTGATGCTTTAAAATCTCTGAGCAGAGCTTTTATGAAAATGGGAGATTATGGAAAAGCCCTGGAGCAGAATAAAAAACTCATGTCTCTGAATAAGTCTGATAAGACTGCAATTATAGATTGTGCTATCTGTTATTATAATCTTGGCAATTATAAATCTGCTGTTGACTCTTTTAAGAAAGCGGAAAAACTAAACCCCACAGCAGAGGAGAAGAAATTAATTAAAGATAAGAGTTTTGACTGTTATGTTAAATCAGGCAAAGATTACATGGGTAAAAAGAATTATAAAGAGGCAAAGTTATGTTTTGAGCAGGCACAGGGAATAAATAAAAGCAATCACGATGTAAAATCATCTCTTGCCACATGTTATATAAATCTTGGAAAAACTCTTTATGAAGGAAAGGATTATACTGAATCTGAGAAGTATTTTCAGCAGGTTAAATCCCTGAGGGCAGGAGGGCAGACAGAAAAAGATGCAGTTTATTATATAGGAGAAATACAGAAGGCTACAGGAGCGAGTGTGCCTGCTGTGACCGGTACAGATAATTATTCCGATACGACTTACTACAATAGTGGCGGAGGAAATACGGGAGGCAGCAGTAATACCACATCAGGAAATACATCATCAGGAAACCAGGGCGGTGGCGATTACAGTGATGTTAAAGGAGGGGGAGGTTATGATGATGTCAAGGGAGAAGGTAAGTAGTATTTCAACAATTTTTATAACTCTGGATTTAAAATATCCATAAAAATCCGTGAAATCCCTTAATCCGTTTAATCCGTGATTCAGATATTAATTATTTCACCGTACAGGTCATATTCCTTTGCCACTGTAATCCTGGCTTTTACTATATCTCCGGGCTGTACATCAGAAGGAAGAAGATAAATATATCCGTCTATATCGGGGGTATCTCTTCTGGTTCTGCCCTGGATTTTATATTTGCCTTTATTGGAAATATTTTCTATTATTACTTCCTGTATGGACCCAGTGAGAGATTTATTTTTCTTCAGAGAAATCTTTTTTTGAAGTGTCATAATGCGGTGGAGTCTTTCCTGTTTTACCTTTTTGCTTACATGCCCTTTAAGTTTTTCAGCTTCTGTTCCTTCTTCCTTTGAATATTCAAAGGCGCCGAGCCTGTCAAATTCCGCTTTCTTTACAAAATCCAGAAGCCTTTCGAAATGTTCGTCTCTTTCTCCTGGAAAACCGACAATGAGGGCAGTTCTCAGTGTTACATCTGGAATTTTCTCTTTTATTCTTTCTATTAAATTCAGGTAATCTTTTTTATTTCCCTTTCTTCTCATGGCTTTAAGTATTTTATCTTCACAGTGCTGGAGAGGTAAATCAATGTACTTACATATTTTTTCAGAGTTTTTTATGAGTTCCAGTAACTCATCTGATATGGAATTCGGGTAAAGATAAAGAATTCTTATCCATCTGATACCTTCTATTTTTTCTATTTCTTTCAGAATTGTTACAATGTTCGGTTTTTCAGGGAGATCATAGCCGTACTGAGTGGGATCCTGTGCTATGATGATAATTTCTCTGACTCCCTGACAGGCAAGACTGTGTGCTTCTTTCATTATATCTTTTACTGGTCTGCTTCTATAAGGGCCTCTTAACTGAGGTATAATACAGAAACTGCATTTATGACTGCATCCTTCTCCTATTTTCAGATAGGCATAATAAAAAGGGGTAGATACCAGTCTTGGCATGTCAGAGCGCCAGATATATTCAGGGTCTGACACGAGCTCTATTGTTTCATTTTCTTTCAGAGCATGTAAAACCTCTGTAATGCGGTGGAATTCACCTGTCCCTATAAAGGCATCCACTTCCGGTATTTCTTTTTTCAGATCCTGTGAGTATCTCTGTGCCATACAGCCTGTAACTATAAGAGCTTTACATGAACCTGTCTCTTTATTTAAAGCCATTTCCAGTATAGTTTCTATAGATTCTTCCTTGGCACTTTCAATAAAACCACAGGTGTTTACTATAATTGCTTCTGCATCTTTTTCGGAACATGTAATTTCGTGGCCTTCCTGTGCTAGCAATGCCCGCATAATTTCAGAATCCACCAGATTTTTAGGACATCCAAGACTTACAAAAAAACATTTCATAAATATAGTACCTCAGGAATAAAGATTTGTATTAAGGATGCAGAGGGCGAACACTGTGGTTCGCCCCTACTTTTTATTTTTCACTTTTCACTCTTCACTCTTACTCATCTCTCAAAATAGTCATCATCGTAAAAGCACCTGCATCATTTTTATCCAGTGCAAGGACCTTCTGGAAATGTATTGACGCTTCTTCAAATTGTCCCAGTTTGTAATAAACTATACCTATATTGTAATGAGCTTCCATATGGTTGGGATCAAACTGAATTGCTT
>JBEHWP010000622.1:0-4159 GCA_040217665.1 Vulcanimicrobiota bacterium | reverse complement strand
TCTTCTGAGAGAAGTTTTTTATCTCTTTCTCTGACAGGGACATGTCCTTCTATTATTTTTACGGAACATTTCCCGCATAATCCCATACCGGAACAGGGACTGTTTATAAAATAACCCTTTTCCTGCAGAGACTTAAGGAGGTTACTGCCTTCTGTTACATATAATTTTTTATTGTCAGGGAAGATGGTAATCTCTTTTAACATGAAAAACTATAAAGATTTATGCAGACTGCTAACTTTCTACAACTGATGAACTTATAAATCCTGCTTCTTTTGCTGTATCCTGAGAAATCAAGTGTTCTTTAATCAGTTCACACAGTGAGTCGTTCATTGTTTTCATACCTTTTACCCTTGCTTCAGACATGAAAGAATAAATTTCTCCTGTACGATCTGTTCTTATTAACTCTGTTATTTCCATAGTATTCAACATAATTTCTGTAGCTAAAATCTGTCCTTTTTTATCCTGTTTTAATATTAATTTTTGAGCTATAACAGCTTTTAATGCTGCAGACAATCGTCTTATGATTTCCTGTCTTTTCCCCTTGGGGAAGAAATTCAGTATTTTCTTAATAGCGTTCTGGGAATTATTATTATTCAGAAAACAAAATACTAGAGTTCCCATTTCAACGGCTTTTAATAACATTAATATATTTTCCCTGTCGTTTAATTCTTCACCTATGAAGAGAACGTCAGGCTCTTCCTGAAGAATTGCCTGTAAACCTTCTTTGTAAGAATAAACATTTGTACCTATTTCTCTCTGGATAACAATGGAATTTTTACTCTCAAAGATATATTCTACAGGGTTTTCTATAGTTATAATAAGTTTTTTGCTGTTTTCATTTATATAATCAATAATAGATGCCATTGTTGAACTCTTCCCGCTTTTAGACGGGCCGGTTATTATCACAAGTCCTCTATTATAGAGAGCTATATCTTTTAAAACATCCGGAACGTTGAGAGCGTCGAAGGAAGGTATTTTACAGGCTATTCTTTTAAATACACTTCCATAACCGTTATTTTGTTTACAGATACTTACTCTGTAGCGGCTTCTTTCGTTTAACTGGAGAGGAAATCTTACTTCTCCGCTTGTTTCAAGATCTTCAATCTGTTCTTCTGTACATACCTGATAAAGCATTTCTTTTACTTTATCTTCAGATATAATATCCAGATCCGATTTTATCATTTGCTCATAGAGGCGAAAACATGGAGGACATTCGGCATTTATATAAATATCTGATATGTCTAGCTTATCGGTTACATCCAGTAATTGTTCTATAGTGTAATCTCCTGCTATATCTGTTTTAATAACTTCTATGTCCTTACTTTTTTGAACTCTTTGCCTTTTAGGTTTTTCAGGCTGCACTTTAATTTCACTGTCGAGTGTAATGGCAGGAAGTTTCTTTGTATGACTGATAGCAGGAGGTCTGGGTTTTCTATGACTTTTACCATGCTCTTCATATTCGTGTTCTAACTTTTTCTCTTTACCATTTTTCTCTTTACCGGTAAAAAGGCGACCTAACATTACTTTAACCCCTTTCAAAATCCAGAGTGTTTTATATGAGAATAAAGAACTTTATGCTTCACTGTTTGCTAATTCTCATATCTGGTTGTGACCGCTCCGATCATGCCTTTTAGAGGCTGTCATAGATTTTTTATAAAAAAATCAGACATATTTCATTAAAGAAATCTGGTCTGATCCTGTGCTAACTCTAAAGCAGTTTCTCTGGATATAAGGTTTCCCTTATATAAGTTTAATAAAGAATTGTCCAATGATATCATACCGGCTTTAGAATTATCATTTATTAAATTGTATATTTCGAATAACATATCATTTTTTATGATATCTGAAAGCCGTTCACAGCCCAGTAGGATTTCCACAGCCGGAATTATACAGTCTTTATTTAACCCCGGTAAGAGATGCTGCGAAACTATAGCCTTAAGTTCCGCAGAAAACATATCTTTTATTTCTTCTTCATCGGAAAATAAATTCAGTATTGTATTTATAGCGCTTATAGAGTCTGTTGCTGTTACAGTAATGAAGACTAATTTCCCTGTTTCTGCTGCGAGTAATGCCCGGTATAAAGTGTCATAATCATTGCAATCACCTATAACTATAATGTCGGGATTTTCTTTTATACTGAAATTTAATGCGCCTTTAAATGTTTCCGAGTGGATACCTATTTGTTTCTGTCTTATAATGCTTTTTTTATAATGATGAATATATTCTATAGGATTTTCAATGGTAATAATATGAGAAGATCTTTCTTCATTTATTATATTTAACAGGGAATTCAGAGTGGTACTTTTCCCACCTTTTGACGGGCTTGCAATTATTATCAGGCCTGATTTGTAATAAATCAGTGATGAGATAATATCAGGCAGATTAAGCTCTTTTAGTGATGGAATTACAGGCGGTATAAACCAGAAATTTGCATTTATACCATTGAGATGCTCATAAATATTTACTTTAAATCTGTAATTTTTTTCATTTTTTATAAATTCATATGTCATTTCCAGATTTTTATTATAAAGGAAAGCTCTCCGTTGTGTTTCCGTAAGCATATTATCAACGAAATACTGGGTAAAATCTGACGTAATTATTGGTAATTCCATTTTTTGTATTTCTTTATATATACGCATGACAGGAGGAGAATTTACTGTTAAATGTAAATTGGAAGCTCCTTTATCTATAGCCATTAATAAATAGTTTTCCAGTATTGTCTCATAATAGGTAATCTGTTTTGGTTCTTCTTTCTGTTTTTCTTCACCTTCACCGGGAAGGTCTATTTCTGATACTGCTTCTGTTACAGGTTCTTCTTTATAAGGAGCGGGAACCTCAGAAGAAGCAGGTGGTGTGCTTTCCTGTAATTCTTCAGTAGAAGGTTTTCTGTAATTTTTTTCCATTAAATAATCATGTTCTTTTGATATAAGTCTGTCATCAGGTTCATAGTAATAACTGTCAGCCAGAACATCACCGCAGGCAATTTGAATTCTGGATTGAATTTCCTCGTGAGTAAATCCTCCCGGAACATATTCTTTTATAAAAATTTCTCCCACTGCCCTGTCTTCTATTCCAGGAGTGTAATTTTTTTTATCTTTTGTATCAGGCTCTTTAATAGAAATTTCTTTTGTTTCCATACCTGTGTCAGATAAATGAGCTGCCATTATGTCTTCTTCTGAAATTTCTTCCATATCGGGAGAGCCTGATAGATCTTCTGTCAGATAAGGATTCAATGGACTTTCTTTCTTTTTTAAACCGGAATAAATAAAGATTTTATTTAGATAAATTAATTTTGCAATTATTTCTTTTTTATTTGAATTTTTTGTGTTATAGAATATTTCATCCAGATTTTCGAAAAATTTATCATCCAGCAGATCATTATAGTTATGAATCAGAACTGCAATTTCATTTATAGAAGCAGCTCTTATTAAGAAGTAAGCCAGTAAAATATATTGTATCTCTCTCTCATATTTATCAATTAATAATTCTTCTTCAGGTTTTTTAAATTCTTCTTCCTGTTGCGATATGGCTTCTTCTTTTTGGAGCGGTTGTTCCTGCTGCTTTCTTAATTCTTCTAAGATTCCCAGTGTTTCAAGTTCTTCCTGAGATGGCACGTAGGGAGGTACCATATTATCACGAAGTCTCAGGTTGGTCATAATGCTGTTCAGATAAGATAAGTCATTCGCCAGTTTTTGATCATTTTCTATGGCAAATTGCATTTTATAATCAATTATTTCAAAAAATCTTTGATCCAGTTTTGGCCTGTTAGTCAAAATAGCCGGTGTCAGCGAACTAAAATCTTTACTCAGTAATTCCTGGATTAAATTCAGATAGATCCTGTCACAGGGGACATAATCAAATTTTTCGTCTTCTTCTATCCAGTCATCTTCTACTACTTCTATAATTTCTACTTCTTCTTCGTCTCCTTCCCATTCACCGTCTACTACTTCTATAATTTCTACCCCTTCTTCTTCAAGTTTCTTCTGAATTTTTTCTTCTTCAAGTTTTTTCTGAATTTTTTCTTCTTCAAATTTTTTCTGAATTTTTTCTTCTTCGAGTTTTTTCTGAAGTTCTTCTTCTTCGAGTTTTTTCTGAAGTTCTTCTTCTTCGAGTTTTTTCTGAAGTTCTTCTTCTTCAAGTTTTTTCTGAAGTTTTTCTT
>JBEHWP010000621.1:0-4167 GCA_040217665.1 Vulcanimicrobiota bacterium | reverse complement strand
GCTGACTACATCTCGCCGGAACAGGCTATGTCAAGCAGAGTTGACCATCGGGCAGATCTATATTCCACCGGTATAATTCTTTATGAATTATTCACAGGAGTCAGGCCTTTCCGGGGAGATAATATTTTTTCACTCATACTGCAACATATCAATGTCATACCACAGCCTCCGAGTTTTCATAACCCTTTCATTAATATTAAACTCGAAAAAATTATTATGAATCTATTACAGAAAAAACCTGCAAAACGTTATGATAATACTAAAAAAATCATCTCTCTTCTCAAAGATATTTATTCCTGCAGAAAACAAACAACAGGAGAAAGATTATATAAAGAAAGAAATATTGATTTTTCTATTCGACTCATAGGAAAAGACAAAACTATTTATCGCATTGTCTCCCTTGTAGATATGGTAAAATCAGGAAAAAATTCTGTATGTTTTATTACCGGTCCCGAAGGAACAGGAAAAAGCCGCCTGGTTAATGAGATAATCACCATTGCTTCCGTAAGGAAGATAAAATATCTAAAAGAAGAACTTGGAGAAATTGACACTGTTATCCCCTTTTATTCCATAAGGAAATTAATCAAAGAATTGAATATGGAGGATTTTATTCATAATAGCCCGGAGATTACACTGGAACATTTCTCTTCTTTAATTACTGATAAACTGAAAGACCATACACATTCAGAACCTTTAATAATAATATTTGATGACATAGCTTATGCAGCGTCTGATACAAAAACACTTCTTGTCTCTGTAATAAAAAATTCCATTCTTAAAAACATACCTGTTTTATGGGTTTTAACATCTCATATATCTGAAAAATCTTTTTATGATAAAGACTTAAAGATAGAAGAAAAAATTGAAGAAATAAAACTGGAATATCTGTCTCGAAATGATTTTTCAGATTTAATAGAGGAATTTCTCGGGAAAAACAGGTTAAATGATGAATCTATAGATAAAATTTATAAGTTATGCAATGGCTCCCCTTTATATCTCAAGGAAATTATAAAAGGTCAGAAAGAAATTTCTCCGAAAAAAAATAAAAAAGATATAATAAAATCCAACATAGAAAAATTAAAAAATAATCCCCTCTTACAGTTACTATGTGTATATCACGGAGATATAACTTTATCTATGACAGAGGAAATTTTAAATGAATATCCCGGAAAAAATTTAAAAGAATTTTCTTTACCTGATATAGTGAAATATAACAAAAATAATGACAGGTTTTCTTTTATACATCCATTGTATAAAAAGATATTATATGATAATATAACATCAGATATAAAGAAAATTTTTCATAATAAAATTGCCTGTATTTATGAAAAAAAATTAAAAAATTATAAAAATAGTAATTTTTTTCTATTATGTGTGTTAATATATCATTTTCTAAAAGGAGACGATATAGAAAAAGCCTGTCATTACTGTGCAAAAATTAAGTTTTTTGCTTCTTCAGCAGGATTCTGTAAGAATTTATTTTACAGGTGTAATTTATTAAAAATTACTGATACTGCAAAATAAACATCTACATCTGTCATAGTTAAATAAAGGAGACATACTCCTGATTATAAAAGAGAAATACTCTTTGAGACTGCCATCAGTTAAAGATGCATTGAATAGACCCTTATATTAGTTCTTCCCGTGACATATTACGAGATAACAAGGAGCAAATATCAGGTATTATCAGTAAAAAAGGAGACAGACAGTGAATACAGAGATAATTTTCTTCTGGTTATTAGCCGGTATATATTCCTTAATAATTTTATTGGAACTCAGAGCCAATTACATACAGGATAATCAAAACAGAGACATACTTGAAAGACCTAATTTTTTTCTGTGGTTTTTAAGCAGACAGTATTATATGTCCGGATTGCAGGCTATGGATAGAAAAAAATATAAAAAAGCTTTACTGCAATTCAAGAGAGCTTTACAATTTGACCCTCATTACGGTCCTGCTTATTTAGAGATGGGGAAATCTCTATTTTTTATCGGTAAACTGCAATCATCTCAGGGTATGATTGAAAAAGCTGTTAAACTGGAAGAGGAAAACGCAAAAAATCACCTGAACCTTGGCATAGTACTTTCTGCCCAGGGGAATTACCAGGAAGCCATCATTCATCTTGACAGAGCCTGCTCAATAGATAAATATGATTTTGATATCTATCTGTACAGAGGAGCATGCCTTTTTGAATTAAGAAAAATAAATATGTCAGTAGAAAGTTTTATAAAAAGCCTCCACCTTGTATCAAACTATCAGATGTTTACAACTATGGTTGAGAGGTTTGTCAGAGTCTTCGACAGTGTATTATATAAAGCTATAATAAATTTTCTGGAAAAACTTGATGTAAAATACGATGATATAACGGTAAACGATAACTTTGAACGAAGTTTTAACGGAGTTTATACAGATGACAGGGACATCACTTTTTCACCTGTTGAAAAATGTGCCATTCTTATGCTCAGCTTTCCGGCAAAAGATTGTGCTTCTATTATGCAAAAATTTCCTTCTGTATTCATAAAAAAGCTTGCAGAAATAATGGCAGGTCTGTCTGATGTAAAATTAAACGAAAAGAAACTCGTTCTCGGTGAATTTCTTGAAATAATAGACTGGCGTGAGATAATCAAGACAGAATCTGAAGAAGCAAAAAAATATTATAACCTGGGCAAATCTTTTATGGAAAGAACCAATCTTGACCTTGCAATAACACAGTTTAAAAAAGCTCTCAGAATTGACCCTAATTATATTGAAGCCCGGAAAGACCTTGGCTATGCATTTGCAAAAAGCGGTCAGCTAAATGATGCCATTTCAGAATGGGAAAAAGCTATAGCTTCAGGAGTAAAGGATTCAGAACTACATAAAAAACTCGGCGATGCCTATGCAAAACAGGGTAATTTAAGCAAGGCCAGCTATGAATGGAAAAAAGCTTCAGCAGTTGAGCGAAGCAACGGCTCGGTTATCAGTGATCAGTGACCGGTTAACAGTAAGGATCTGTCAGGAAATAACTACTTCATAATTACAGTTTATATCTTTACGCGTTACGGGAGTATACTAATATAACTCTCTTTTAACAGGGAATATCTTTTCCTCCAGACCCCGGCCAGGGACAGGGGTTTATGCCAATGTTTTTTGGATACCAATTTACCTAGTACGATACTTATTACTGCTCCAGATAAGTTTGTACCCATTTTATCAACTTCTGCCTGACAGGCTCTTAGTGGAATAAGGATTTACAACTTTTAGCTGATAGTTATCTGCTGAACACTTACAAAAAATAAACCTTCAAATGACATTAAATGTAAGATTGAATATATACTTGCGTGTTTAACTGTTATATCTTATAATAAGTAAGTGGTGAATAGTGAGTATAATCAGTCTGCTCACTGCTAACTACTCACTTATATGTCCTGCGTGGACTGAATATCTTCGAGGTGAATCGTGGGTAATATCTGTTCTTTATGTGGTTCAGATAACAATGATAGTGCAAAGTTCTGTAATGAATGCGGACAAACCCTTGGAACTAAAAGTGTAAACAAATCCAAACCTGTAGCATTGAAACAGGGTACCATGCTTAAAGGGAACCGGTATATTACAAAAAGGCTGATTAAAGCAGGAGGTATGGGAGCTGTTTATGAAGCAACAGATAAAAATTCAAATAAAATTTTTGCCATTAAAGAACTCTGGACCTACGTCTCTACAGCAAAAGAAAGAGACTATCTCGTCAAAAGATTTGAAAGCGAAGCAAAATTACTATCAACACTTAATCATATGAGTCTTCCAAGAGTTTATGATTATTTTATTGACAATGAACGTTATTATCTTGTAATGGATTTTATAGATGGCTGCGATCTGGATAATCTTATACGCAGGGATGGTAAACCGGGACTGCCACAGGAAGAAGTTGTAAAATGGGGGATTCAAATCTGTGAAGTTTTAGATTATCTGCATAATTCCACACCTCCTATAATTTACCGGGATTTAAAACCATCCAATATTATGCTGAGAAATTCCATCAATAGAATAGTTTTAATAGATTTTGGCATAGCCTGTGCTCTTGAAGATAATACGTCAGGTAATCCCAGAACTATGATAGGTACAATGGGTTATATTGCACCGGAACAATATCTGGGCAACCCTGTCCCTGCAAGTGATATATATTCTCTGGG
>JBEHWP010000620.1:0-4167 GCA_040217665.1 Vulcanimicrobiota bacterium | reverse complement strand
CTTAAAGAAACAATTATCCGATGGCAGTGGCACATTACAGCAGGAAAACGGGGTGGAAAGAAATATCTCTCCAGGAGATGCAGATAAACAGAAAAGGGAACAGAATTTGCAATCTATCAAAGGGACACCTCTGGAAACTGTGGCAAAGAATTTTCTGGAAACCATGAAAACATTGAACACATCCAATGACAGGAAAAAGCTTTCTCCCTGTACTTTTTCTCAGAGCAAGGGGCTTATTGCTCTTGTTCTTGATATGATTACCTATGAAATTTTAAACTGTGAGGTTTATAAGACACTGTCTACTAAAGTGGCAAGATTTACTGTTCAGATAAATATGAAAAAGAAATCGAAAGAATATATTCTTATGGCCCGCCCTCTTCCTTCTACAGGAGAATGGCGTATTTATTCTTTTGAAGATAAAAGTAAAATTCTTGTTATACTTAAAAACTGGTCTGATTTTCTAAAAGATTTTCCTGATAAAGGTATCATGAGAAGCAGTGCCGGTATACCGCTTGAAATAGGAGTTGCCCTGATGCAGTACGGTGAAGACGAAAGTGCTCTCGAATATTTCACAAAAACCCTTGAACAGGATCAGACCTCAGATGAATCCCTTGCAGCAAGGGTATGTCTCAGTATTTTGAGAGGCAGAGCAAGCTAGAAACTGAAAGGATTACAATGGAAAGAGATTATGCTTTTGAAGTCAGATTTACTCCCGCAGTAACATGGCTTATTGCCATAAATATAATAATTTTTTTATTTATACAGCTTATAGGGCCTTTTCTGGGAATTGTTACTACTGTTGCAGGATGGCTTGTTCTGACACCTTTCAGGCTCGTTTATAATGTTGCCATATGGCAGCTTTTTACTCACTTATTTATTCATGTTGATGTACTTACAATACTCTTCAATATGCTTGCGTTGTGGATGTTCGGTACATCTCTTGAGAGATACTGGGGTACAAGAAGATTTGTTATTTATTATTTTCTGACAGGTATCGGTGCCGGTCTGACCTATACCATATTCTGTTTTTTACTGGGTTCTACCATGTTACCTGCCGCAGGTTCGACAGGTGTCGTATTTGGCATTCTTCTGGCTTTTGGCATGATTTATCCGGATACTATCATATTAATTCTTCTCCTCTTTCCCATGAAGGCAAAATATGCTGTTATGATTTTCGGAGCAGTAGAATTTTTAATAGCTTTCAACGGAGGTATTTCCAGCATAGGCTATCTCGGAGGCATGGCTTTCGGCTTTATTTATATAAAGAAACAGGCTTTTTGGGATGATCTTTTTGATATGGAAAAGAGAAAGAAAAAGAAACTTGAACAGATTGTAATTAAAAGAGAAGAAGATTTTGATAAGATTCAACTGGAAGCAGATAGGATTCTTGAAAAGATTTCTCTTCATGGAATGGAGAATATCTCTGAAAAGGAAAAGAGAATCCTGGATAAAGCAAGTAAACTCTTAAAACAGAGGGAACAGAATATTATAGATCTGGACGATTATCGAAAATACTGGCGTTAGGATTAATCAGATGTTATATTAAAAGTAGAACATGCTGCGCCCGGTGCTTTTTCATTACGAATAGCTGTACTGCCTTTACTATTATCGGTTATATTATTATTTGTTATGGAGTAATCGGTAATTTCAGATGGATTACCCTGGTTAATATATTATACCAAATACATTATCCTGCAAAATATTTTTACTGCATTCTACATTACCGGCAGAAGTCTTTGCTATAAAAAGGCTATCTTCTTTCCGAAAGGAAGGTCATTGAAGGAGCCGCTGTTGGCCTAAGTATTTGCACCGGGAGCCGTCCTCTGCAAATGTCTCCACTGATTGTTAGTACTTCCTGTGTAATTCGTCACTGTATTACAGGATTCCATACTCCGCTTGATGGTGTTGTCGTACTCACCGGGGTTGCCGTAATAGTCGGTGTAGCAGTAATTGTTTCCGTGGCAGTTGCTGTGGATACAGGAGTAGAAGTGGGAGTAACTGCAGGTGTCGGTGCAACCTGGCCGTTTATTATATTCATTGTTGCCGTTCCCGGTGAAGTGAGGGGTATATTTATCGCTCCTGTGGCTGACTGGCCATTGCTATATAAAGTCTTACTCAGCCACGCTTCCACACGATAATTACCTGCAGAAAGGCCGGAGAAGGTATACCTTCCGTCAAGATCCGTTATTTGATCTGATATATATACAGAGTCTCTGTACAAACGTACATAGGCAGAAGGAACAGCTACGCCATTATTCATTACGAAACCTGTTATAGTCACATTATTTAATACAGGAGTCGATGTTACAGTAACTATTACTTTGCTGTCATCTCCACAGCCGGTTATGTATAGAAATAGAAAACTTGATACCAATAAAAGCAAAATTAAAATATTCAGCTTCTTTGCCACTTTTTATATATCCTCCTTAATAAAAATATTTACAAAACGATTAAGAAAAATCACCTCCTGTGCTCCCGTGATTCGTAACACATAACGAGAGTGAGACCTTTATTACATACTTATGCTCAGGTCAGTAATTTGTCCTGTAATTCTCTCAGGGAACATTAAAATCCTTCCGCGTTGCAGTAATTAAAAAACAGGTGCATTCAGGGAGTCATCATATAAGCCATATGGTTTTTACGAAATAGAGAAGGAAAAATAAAGCAGTAAATAGAATAGAATGATAATTTTTACTTTACTCTAACTTTAGTATTTTTAAATACTGAAAATAATTTCACTGAATACCAGATATATAACCTGAACGGCTATTGAAAACTGAGCAGGAAGGAGGGATTTTTGATGAAAAAAAATCTCAGGGAACTTGTAGACAGAATTCTTGAAGATAAGAAGATAACAAAAGCAGAAGCAGAGGAACTTCAGACAGCCCTTACTGAAGACGGAGATATTTCGGAAGAAGGTTATGAAGAGATAGACAGAATTCTCAGACTTTTTGATTCTGGCGAAATTAAAGAGGTTGATGAGTAACTGGCCGGGTTATATTAAATCAGGGCGAACACAGGTTCGCCCTGAAATGTTTAATGGGTTAAAAATGTACTTATTAATCTAAAAGTTTCTTCTCTCTGTGGAAACAGTGCTACAAGGGTAACATGACCTGCAGAGATGACATGGTAATCTACAGGGCCTCCAACAAGTGAATTAATAGCTTTTGCCGATTTTTCCGGGAACACATGATCGAATTCTGCCACAATATTCAGCACAGGACATGTTATATTTTTCAGCTCAGCCGCCTTCCCGTTTATTTTAAAATCTCCTTTTGAAAGAAGATTTTCCTGATAGAGTTCACCTATGAATTTCCTGAATACCTGTGCCGGGAATGGTATTTTATCATTTATCCACTGATCGAGAGCTTTGTAATAAAAGAGAAAATTATCATCAAGGACATTGTTATAAAGTTTTTTATATCTTTCCACTGTGGCTTTTACATCTAAAAACTGAAAACATGAATGAATGAAATCTGCAGGTATTGTGCTCCCGAAGGAATCCACCACTTTATCTATATTCATATGTTCTTTTCTGGTCCACAGTGCGAGAATTCCTGCGTCCTGAAAATCTACAGGTGTTGTGAGACAGACGAGTTTGTTTATCTGTTCTTCATAGAGAGATGTGTAAACACATGCAAGGGTTCCTCCAAGGCACTGGCCGAGCATATTTATTTTCTTTTTTCCTGTCAGTCTGGAAACTTTTCTTACGGCTCTTCTCATAAATGTATCTATATAATAATCAAATGTTAGATGGCCATGTTCGTCTCCCGGTATGCCCCAGTCAAGAAGATATGTGTCTATCCCGTTTCCTACAAGGTTTTCTATGAGGCTGTGACTTTTTATGAGATCCATTATATAATATCTCAGTATAAGAGATGGAATTATCAGCAATGGAGTGTCATGAAGCTGTTCTTTTACAGGCGTATATCTGTAAAGTTTAAGCGAACTTTCTTCATAGACCGTTTCTTTAGGAGTTGCGGCAAGATTTAATTCTTTTATTCTTTTATCCATATCCTCTCTTTTTGCCGTCATGGATTCCTGGATAATCTTTGCATATTTTAAATTCTTCTCTTCGAATTGTTTTGCTTCGTCAGGTATCATTGTGTTCTCCTTTCACGACTCACGACTCACGGCTCACCATATCTTCTCTTCGCCGGAATCTTT
>JBEHWP010000619.1:0-4193 GCA_040217665.1 Vulcanimicrobiota bacterium | reverse complement strand
ACTTTTACAGAATAGAATTGTAGATTTTCATAGAGAGTTTTTATGTATATATGAAAAGTTGGCCTCCCGGAGCAAGCGTCTCGCAGAGAATATGCTTATAGCAGATGCTGCTTGCCTGGCTATTATAATTGAATTAAATCTGGATCTAAAATTGCTTTAATATTGAGAGGAGAGGTTATTAAAAAATGTTTAGAACAACAAAATTATATACCTGTATGGCTGTAGTTTTAGCAGTTATCTGTGTTATATTCCTGTCAAATTGCGGAGGCGGAGGAAATTCTGCCGTAGTGCCAAATACCAATCCCACCACTGAAAATCCGGTCAGTTATACAAATCCTACACCGACACCTGTACTTTCAAATGTTAATGTTTCAGGCTATTTATATGTAAATAACACTGTGACAGAGGATGGAGAAATTGTTCCCAGTATAAGCGTATTAGATGTCCCTGCCTGTCAGAGCGATTCTTCAGGCAATGAATCTTTTCTCACCCAATTCTCAAATTCAATCAAAGCTGACTACCCGGAAGATTGGGCGAAGGCTGACATTCAGGAACTTTATGCTCAATTAAACAAAACCCTTTCTGAAAGCAAGCCACTGCCTGAATATAATGTACAGGCACAGCTTTGCTCTGCTTATGATGATACATCTGTACCTATAGGCTCTGACGGGCATTTTGATAATACAGTCCTTATAGGAGCTACAGACAGCAATGTAAAACTGGAAGTAGCACTGGGAGAAGATAATTATGCTGAAGTGGAAACTCTTCCCTCGTCAGGTTCTATAAACTCCTCTGATGCCACAGGTGCAGCAGTGCTTAAATCATGCCCTGAGAAGATATTTGCCTTCCCAGGAGAGATTATAATATTCAAAGTCTATTCAGAGCCGGGAATTAATCTGAAATCTGCAGGTTTAAAGTTTACTCTGAATAATGCTTCCATAGGCTGTATAACACAGCCGGTATATTTATGTTTGTTCGGATCTCATAAATACCAGGTGGCTTATAGCTGTGTATATATTAAGCCTGGTCTGGATACCCCCGTTGATACCACTATAACAGCAAGGCTGAATTCCGGCCAGAGTATGAATATTTTCCTGGAGGTTATAAAGAAAACCGCAAGCGTATCTGGTACAGTTTATACCGGAGGAAGCACTCTGGTGAAAGGATATGTAAAATCCCTGGGGCCGAAGGCTTGTTGCAAGATTGATGCGTCAGGAAATTATAGTCTGCCGAAGGTATTCCGAGGGCATAGCAGGTCTGTCATAGCAACATGGTGGACTTCTGAAAATGGTAAGAAGGTTAGGCATAGGGAGGAGAAGGTAATTGATTTCTTTAACTCAGATTTGACAGGATTTAATTTTGGAGTGCCACCAACGCCGACTCCTACTTGGACTCCGAGCGTTACTCCTACTCTACGACCTCGTTATGATGAATTCTATGAGGAAAAAATAGAAGAGGTTATTTGCCAGTATGAGAAATGGGAGGCAGAATTAGGGAAACTTCAAGCGAATCAACGCACTATACAATGGCTTAATGGGCAAGTGTCTGATGGGCCTCCTATACCCGATGAAATATCAGGTGCCGCTTCAATAGGTAATCCTTATGATATATGGGTTATTTTCAAAGATGGTAGAAATGAATGTATTTCCACTTCGGATCCAATAATAATGGAGGAACAGGGGACAGATAATCCGTTACTCAGGAAAGAGGAAATAAAACCTTTTACTCATCTTACTGCTACTTCAAATAACTGCACTGTCAAAAATGCCGATGTAATAATGCTATCTCCTTATTATTGGCAAAAATCTGATAGGTATCTGGTAGAATTAGATATTCGGAAAAGATTAGAACAGAATAATTATGATGTAAAATATATAAATACAGACACATCCAATGTTACAGACCCTGAGAGGAAAGATATTGATATGGACTGGAGTGAGGCATTTTGGTTTGGTAAATATGTTGGATGCTATGCATTAAACTGGGATAATATTGTAACTCCAAAGACGTTTGAAACTATAGGAAAATATGGAATAATTTATATTAATGCACATGGAGGCCCTGTAACTATAGATGAAACAACGTTTAATCCAGATAACGTACCTCCAGAATCAGTCTTTAGACTATCCTGTACTATTCTAGCCAAGAATCGTAATTCCAAAGAGCTTTCACCGTTAGATAAGTGGACGGATGAGAATTCTGATAAAGAGTTTAAACATTATTCTTCTTCTATAGATCAAAACAAAGGATGGTGGTTTTATCGTAATAGAGAAATAACTATGGGTTCAGGGCAGGCACTGGTAAGAAAATGGGTCAAAGAACTTGCCCTTACCAATTATTATTTTGATTATCTCAATGCCAAGTCTGCAACAAATTTTGAAGGTTCGCTTGTCTACTGGGGTGGTTGTTGCGCCTGGCATATGAAAAATTCTTTTAATACTGCCAAAGTATATATAGGTTATGATAGGTTTTCTCAGGCTACATGGGCTTATCCTTTTGCCTATAATTTCTTCTGGTTTATGATGTATGGCCCTAAAGACTGTCCAAAGGACATTATTCACGGTGATGGATCTTTAGATATACCTCATTCTCCTATGCCTTTAGCGACACCATCATTTGACATAGATAAACCATTACATGCAACAGAGGCTCTAAATAATGCGTTAACAGATCATTATAAAGTTAATCCTGATCCGGCATACTACGAACGAAATACAGATGATGTTGATACTAATGGATGCACTGCCAAAATATGGCAAAAAGACTCGAATGAACATATTTATTTTCCTGTTCCTGTAACTGTAACTGTTCACAAAAAATAATACAATTCATTGGTAAGGTGATTAAGGTGGGAAATAAATATTTGATAATATTATGTTTCATATGGTGCTTTATCCTTACAGGATGTGTGACAGAGCAGTTTATGGCTACTCCTACAGTAAAACATTTGACTACTCCTCAAATAAAAGACTATATTTGTATAGGAGAATACGATGTTAAGCATATTAGAGGTAAACCTTTTACAGTAGATTTTGAAGGGAATTTTTATCTGGCATATTATTCAGGTGATCTTGTCAATATTAAAAAATATAATTCTCAGGGTAAATATATAACCGGCTGGTTTTCAGAAAGAAAGAAAAGAACATCTTACGATAAAGAAGTAGCCGATATTCTTGCCGATAAAGAAAATATTTACCTTATTTACGGAAAAGCATATCATAGCTTTAGGCTGAATAGTGATGATGGTTTTTCCTATTATGACTATAACAGTTATATCGATATTTTTGATCTAAATGGTAAATTTATAACTGTCATAGAAACAAAAAAAGATTCTGGCGTACAAAAATTTGTCAGGTACCTTACAAAGGATAAAAATGGTAATTTTTATTTAGCCTCACAGACATATATAGAAAAGTATGATGCTAACTGGAAGTTACAATCTATTTTATATCCGTTTGAACACAAGTGGTATGAAAAAAGATCTAATTCCCTAGGCGGCGCACTGATATGTGATTTAGCAGTAGCTTCTAAAGGATATATCTATACCATATTAAAGTTTGGCATTCATGGGAATGTTTTTTTTGCCAAATTCGATTCTTCCGGTAAATTGATAAAGAAATGGTTCTCTAAGGATAAAGATAAATTGTATTTTGGTAGTTTAGAAATAGATCCAGATGACAACCTATATGCATTAAGTATAGATGGTAGAAATATCTATCATATCCAGAAATTTGACTCCAGTGGGAATTTTATAACAGAATGGAATTCTCAAGGCACGGAACATCAGTACGATACTATATATACTGATATGAAAATAGATTCTAAAGGAAATGTGTATGTTGGCTCCGGCAACGGTGCCATTAAGAAATTTTCACCAAAACAATAAGGGGTACCGGGATCATTTTGACAAAAAATTACTCTAAGCATTCTTTCCCTTATGGTAAGCCAGAATCAGAAAATATACAGAATCAGGAATCCCGCATGAAATAACAAAGTAACTATATCGAAGGCATATTACAACGGTTTTACGATAATTTACATGATTTTGCTATGAATTTTATATAAAAGTTAATGATACATAATAATTTTAATAAGCTCATTTTGTATTATTAAATTTTAACTTTCATCTACTTTAAAAAGTAAAAACATATCAAAACCCTTACACAGTAAAGTTTTAAGGCTATATTCCGAAT
>JBEHWP010000618.1:0-4217 GCA_040217665.1 Vulcanimicrobiota bacterium | reverse complement strand
TTTCTCCTGAAATAATTAAGGATTTTGTTTTCTCATCATCTATAAAGATTGAAGCCAGATTGGTTATTCCTCCATCTAAAGCTGAAAGTTTTTCCTCTGTAACTATCTGTTTTTCCTCTCGTAAATAATTGTAAGTAAAATGCAGGTATATATCATTATTTGATAAACAGACTGTTAAAGAGTTAATATTTTTTAAATCTTTTACTATATTTATCAGCTTATCCTGTTTTAAATAAATATAAAACATTTTATCAGACAGGTTTACTCCTAATAAATTCTCTTTCTTTAAAGACCAGCTTATTTGATCCAGAGGAATAGAATATTCAACCAGATTTGATAGTTTTTTTGGTTTCGGCGGTCTTGAAGTTTTATCGGTTTTCACTGTCTTAAAAAACCTTTTAAACTGTCCTTTTACACGTATTATTATCATGGACATGTTATGAATTTTTAATTCTTCAGATAAAGTTATTAAATCTTTCATTATCTGATTATCTTTATATTTTTCTTTTACATAATCTGCTTTCTCCTTATGTTTACCTCCTTCTGTAGAACGTAAAACAGCTCTCATTACAGAATAATCTGCCAGATAGTTAAAATCATTTGTGTCTTTTTCTTCTTTATAAAGATTATAATTATTCTTTATAAGAATTAAGAGCATATTTTCAAAATGTCTGTATTTATAAAAATAATCTCTTATTTTTTCTTTATCTTCTTTATTTGTTAATTTTATTATTGTTGTTCTCTTCTCATTCATTCTTACTTAATCTCTCTATTATCTTTCTGTTTATATGGCTTCTTCTTCCATTTATTTTACAGGAAAATACATGGATTATATTTAATATATCTTCTACAAGTTCTTCTTCCTGAGTTTTTTCCTCATCTTTGTTGATTATTTCAAGCCTCGTATTATGTATTTTACAAAACTCTTCTATTAATTCATAGCCAAATCTTATAAGTCTGTCTTTATGTAATATATAAATAGTATCTGCCTGATTTGTTCCTATCTGTTTTATCAGTTCATTAAGACCGGCTTTATTATAATTTATTCCACTTCCTGTGTCCGATATAATCTTAAATACTTTTCCCTGTTTGGCAAGATATAATTCTAATAAGGCTATCTGTCTTTCTAAATCTTCTTTCTGGTGTTTTGCGGATACTCTGGCATATCCTATATTTATACGTTCTTTCGGTTTTTGTCTTTGCAGTATCTCATTTAGCTGGTCTTCACTGTACATCCTGTGATGGCCTTTTGTTTTATAACAAGGAATTAATATGCCTTTTTTTTCCCAGTCTCTTAATGTCTGAACACTTTTACCTATCTTTTTTGCAAATTCTCCAATTGAATACATCATAAGATAATTTTACTATATAATCAAATGGATTTCAATAGTTATATGTAGATTTTTAGAGGTTTTCCATACCAGTTCTTTGACCTTTAACGGGTGAAAAAATGTTAAAATTATATCTGAAAAATGGATGGGTATAACAAATAAAGAAGGCTCTCATCGCAGGGTTGCAAAAGGAAAACATAGAGAGACGATTGTAGATACAAAGAAAACCCTTAAAAAAGGGTTAGAAAAATATTTACTGAAAAGATTAAAAGAGGTGGGATAAATGAAATATAAAGGAATAATTTATAAAGAAGATGATGGTTACTGGATCGACTTTCCTGAAATAGAGGGTTGTCATACACAGGGTGATACTCTCGAAGAACTACTTGCAAACGCCAGAGAAGTTTTATCTTTATGTTTACAGGATTAAAAGAACCTCCAGAGTCCAGAGAGATTTCTCTTGTAGAAATAGAATTTTAAGTGTCTATATTATAAACTACCGTTTATGACCATAATGTGCTTCTTCAAGCAGATAGACAGGGTATTTCGTCAGCATTTTTCATATTACTTCCACAATACCCCGTCTTTTATATGCCTATTCCTTTGCCCCCCTGGCAAGGAGAAGTTCAGCTATTTCTTCACTGGCTATGCTTAAAGGAGTTTCTCCGGCATTATTTTTAGATGCAGTCAGGCGCCAATCCAGATATTATAAAATATTTGTCGTGGAAACCATAACAAAATAAATTGTCTGCTCACGATCCTTCTCTTTCAAAGACTTTCGCAAGAGCAGAAGGTCCTCTCGCCTTACCTGTTACAAAGATAAGTGCAAGAATTGTAATGATATAGGGAGCCATAACTGCATATTCATAGGGGATACCGATATTTAATACCTGGAGCCTCAATTGAAGGGCATCTATCATGCTGAATAAAAATGCTCCTCCCATAATGCCGAGAGGATTCCATCTGCCGAAATATACAAGAGCCACTGCAATAAAACCCCTTCCTCCCGCTATGTTATCCACAAAGGCTCCTTCCTCCTGTCCTATCGTAAGAAATGCTCCTCCCAGGGCGGCAAGGATTGAGCCTGTTATGACACATATATATCGTGTCTTTTCTACTGAGACTCCGAGAGAATCTGCGGCATGAGGGTTTTCTCCGGTAGCTCTTATTTTTAAACCCCATGTGGTTTTAAAGAGTATGAACCAGGAAATAGGAACCAGCAGAAGTGCAAAATAGACCAGGCAGTTCTGATTGAACAGAATTTCTCCTATAAAAGGTATTTTTGAGAGTAAAGGCACAGGGAAGGGGCTGAAACCTTTTGTCTGTGCTATTGAGCCCATGGTCAGTCGAAAAAACAGCCCTGACAGTCCCATGCCAAGTATATAAATACCTATGCCGTTTATTTCCTGATCACCTTTCATGGTAATACTTGCAAAAGACATGATAAGCCCGAATATGAGCCCTGTAATGACTGCTCCCGTCAGGGCAAGCAAAAGATTTCCAGTCTTAAAGGTTATGAAAAAACTGACAAAGGCTCCCACCATCATTATGCCTTCCACTCCCAGGTTTAAAACGCCGCTTCTCTGGGAATACATTTCACCTGTAGAAGCCAGTAGAAATGGCGCGGAAAGCCTTACGCCTGCATTTAAGAGGCCTGTCATTACACCTGTCTGTAATAGTTCGTTTAACATGTTTTTCCACCTTTATAGTCGTGACGCGTCACGCGTGGTTCGTGATACGTAATGTGTGTTTTCACCGGTACCGGGCGACCACAGAGGGTCACCCTGCTGAATGACTCTTCACTATTCACTCTTCACTTTTTACAACTCACTACTCACGCCTCACGCCTCACGACTCACCATCTTCAAAATCTTTCTGCCAAATACATCACTGCTTGCCACAAAAATGACAATCAGTCCCTGAATTACATATACCATAGAGCCGGGAACTCCCATGGATCTCTGAAGCATATCTGCTCCTACAAGTAATGAACCGAACAGGAAAGAAGCAGGTATACAGGCCAGCGGATGCAGTCTTCCGAAGAGTGCCACCACTATGCCGGAAAAACCGTAACCTGCGCTTATGCCGTCGAGTAATCTGTGATGTATTCCGCAGATTTCTACCATACCTGCCATACCGCAGAGACCTCCTGAGAGGAAAATAGACATTATGAGATATTGTTTCACATTTATTCCGCCGTATTTCGATGCAACGGGATTTTTTCCGACTGCTCTCATTTTATAACCGTCTGTGCTCTTCCATAATATGATATAGGCCATAACGGCGCATATAATGGCAATAAATATGCCTGTGTGCAGTCTTGTACCCATGATGATTTTCGTAAGATATGCCGATTTACATAAAGCTTCCGACTGCGGATAACCTGTTCCGTAGGCGATTTCCTGGGGATCCATAAGGGGACCCCGCAGAAGCAGATAAAGTACCTGAAGGGCAATAGAGTTTAACATTACAGTGCTCAGTATTTCATTTACATTCAGATATGCTTTAAGCAGTCCCGGTATTACTCCGTAGAGACTTCCTCCGATAAAACCTGCCCCTAACAGCAGAGGAATGAGGATAAAGGAGGATAAACCTTTAAGAAAAAGAGCGAGAATTGTTCCCAGAATGGCACCTGCTATTATCTGGCCTTCTCCTCCTATATTTATTATGCCGCTTCTGTAGGCAATGGATATGCCTGCACTTACAAACAGCAGGGGAGTCGCTTTTACGATTGTTTCAGTAAGGCCGTATTTACTTCCCAGGGATTCTGAGAACATAGACATATAGGCTTCCAGAGGGTTTACCCCTGCTATGGCAAGAAATATGGCTCCTGTAATAAGAGCGAGTATTAATGCTAAAACAGGTATGGATATATTTAACAGGAAA
>JBEHWP010000617.1:0-4230 GCA_040217665.1 Vulcanimicrobiota bacterium | reverse complement strand
AAACAGGTAAAAAAATTTATTTGAATGATGAAGAGATAAGTTATGTAATGATTAATAATGAACCATATGTTTTAATGTCAGTCTTCAAATCCTATAATATTGATCTGCAACTATTCAACGATGTCCCGTCTGCTCAGAAAGAAGGAATTTACTATTATCAGCTTGAAGGTTGCTGCAAAAAAATTGGTATTCTTAGTAAAGAAGAAAGGGATAGTATATTAAAAATAAACCTGATTTATTCAAAAGCTATAATAACAATATGTACTGATAGAATAAAAGCAGACAGAATGATAACAGTATATATATGTAACAGTAAAGGGGAAAAATTACAGGCTATTGGATTATATCCTGACAAAGCTTCTGCAGTGCTCTTACAGGCCGGAAGTTATTTTCTATGGAGTGAGCCATTGCTGGCAGATGATATGCTTGATATGCAGACAAGAAAAACACCTCTTATATACTGGGAAAAAAATGCAACAGTAGAGACAGGGAAAACGCTGATAATCACTATAGATAAATCATGTGAAAAAACAGTAAAAGAATAATGATAACCTATCAGCAGTCAGCTTTTGTTGGAATTTACATGAAAATTGTCACGCGTTACGCGTTACGCGTGACGGGAGGAAAAGATTCTCATAATTCGTTGTGAATGAACCGGTCATGGTTGTTACATGAAATATGCCGAAAAATTCCGAGAATAAACTGACTGCTGCCAAGTGTTACCCCTGAAGTCACAATATTTACGGGGACAACTGCACCGTCTGTTCTTATTATTTCCCCTTCCAGATCTTCTGTATAAGTTCCTTCAAAAACTTTTTTAAAATATTCTCTGTATTTTTCTACATATATGGGAGGATGTAAAAACGTATGATGATGTCCTTTTATTTCCTTTCGTTCCATTCCCAGAAGAATCTCTGCCTGGTTATTTGCCTGAACGATACACCCTGTCTCACGATCTACAAGAAATGCCGCATCACATAACTGTTCAAAAAGATGAAAATATTTTATTTCACTTTCAATAAAGAGATCTTCTGCTATTTTTCTTTCTTCTTCCTTGCCTATGGCAGAACTTAAAATACTCAAAAGCTTCAGGTCTTCAGAAGAGGGAGAAAAATCTGTCTTAAAAACAGCACAGAGTGACCCTCTGGACATACCGGACGATTTAACCAGCTGTCCTATATAGGTCTTCAGTCCATATTTTTCAACGTTCGGATCACTCTTTAAATAATCGGTTTTATTTAAGTCCCTTACAATCAAAGGTCTGTCTATATTGTGTTTTATTAAATCATAACATATATGTCCTTCGGCTCTGTCATAAGTGTTAAAACAATCAGGGACATTCCATTTACCGGCTGCACAGATCATATCACAGTCAAGTCTGTTATAAAGAGTAATATCTGCTTCAAGCAATTCACCCAGAAGAGCTGTAAGACTTTGAATATTTGCCTCCGTATCGATACCTAAATTCAAAAAACATGCATTCATTTTTTCAAGTCTTTTCTGTGATTTCTTTTTCTCTGTAACAACCTGAAAATATACCGATATACCTTCTTCATATGGATATACACGGACAGAATACCAGTTCTTATAGGGACTTATATCAAAAAAGGTTTCAAAAGAGAGAGCTTTTTTTTCTTTTATTGCAAGATTGTATTTTTCTTCAAAAACAGAACCTCTTACTTCAGGGAAAGCATCAAAAATATTATATCCAAGGACATCCTCTTTTTTCCTTCCAAGCAAACGGCATGCAGCCCTGTTAAAATAGGTCACCTTCAATTCATCATCTAAAGCAAAAAATCCGTCATTTATACTTTCCAGAATACTGACAACCTGTTCTTTCGATCTGTCCAGTTCTTCTTCTGCTTTCTTACGTTTTCTTATATCTCTCATATTTCCGCATATTTTCAGGGGATTGCCTCTGTCGTCTGTAATAATCTTTGTAGTAATAGAACATGGTACGGGAGTATTATCTCTGTCTTTGAGTAAAACTTCGTAATCCATTACTTTTCCCTCTGATTTCAAAAGGGAGAGAAGTTTTTTTCTGTCCACAGGATTTACATATATATCGTATACGGATTTACCGAGCAGTTCTTCCCTTTTATATTTTGACATCATCTCAATAGAAGGACTGACTTCAACAATTGTCCCATCCAGTAATGTTTCATAATAAATATCCTGAATATTCTCAAAGATAGTCCTGTAACGTCTTTCACTGTTTTTGAGTGCTTCTTCCATGTTCTTTCTATCTGTTATATCTGTTGCTATGTGAATGACTTTTTCAACATTACCGTCGTAGTTCGGAACAGGAGTACATGATATGAGAAAATACCCGCCCAGAGCTTCGACTTCCATTTCAGACCTTTCATGATGTCCCGATTCATTAGATGCGTCAAAGGGACATCCACAGGGGTGACCGTCCGAATTAGAGTGAAACAGATTATAACAGTTCATACCGATCAATTCACCAGGAGGTAATCCTGTAGCTTCAGTTACTGCCCTGTTGGCGGAAAGGATCCTTTTTTCTCTGCCAATAATCAAAACAGGCTCCCCTATTGCCTGAAAAATATTTTCCCAGTCCTCTCTGGACCGTTTCAGTTCTACCTGTATATTTTTAATATCGGAAATATCTGATATAACTGCAATAAAACCTGCAATTCCACTGTCTATTCCTTTCATATAATTCCAGTCGATACGTACAGTATAATCAGTACCATCTTTTCTGAGATTTCTGGTGTAGCAGAAAGCTTTTTCAGGGTGTTCTTTTAAAAGATATTCAATATAAGAAGGGAAATTATGTCTTTCAGGACAATCTACCATAAGATCCCATATAAAAATACCTTCCAGTTCTTCAGAAGTCTGCCTGTGCAATTTACAAAAAGCTCTGTTTACATAGAGGATTTTTCCTGACACATCCAGTTGTTGTAATGCAATAATATTATCCAGGATTTCTGTCCGGTTTTCTTCAGAAATTACCAAAATATATTACACCTGCTCTCATTATAGTCTTGACATGTGATAGAATAATTATACTAGTAGTTTCTCATATTTGCAAATTTATAACCTGCAGCAATATAGGCCAGTTGTGCTGCATTTTTTGCAGTAAGATTATTTGGAAGGAATGGCGAAACCTCTGTAATATCAAGAGCCACTACATTTTTACTTTTGAAAAGTTTTTCAAGAAGTGACAGAGTAAAATACCAGTCAAGTCCTCCTGCGACAGGTGTTCCTGTTTCAGGCATTACAGAAGGATCAAAACCATCTATGTCTATTGTCAGATACACATGTTCTGTTTTCACAGACCTGATTATCTCATCAGGATTAATATTTACAGGACACTGATATACAGTAAGATTATTTTTCCTTATATAATCAATTTCACATCCGTACAGTTCCCTTATCCCTACCTGAACTGTTTTACAGCCGCAGTCTATGGCTCTTTTCATAACACAGCAGTGAGCATATCCGGTCGGATTGTTTTTTACATAATCACTATCATCATCACGGAGATCACCATGAGCATCTATCTGAAATACTGTAAGATCGGCATATTTATTTTTTACTGCCTCAATAGAACCGATAGATATGGCATGCTCTCCCCCTATAAGAAGAGGAAATTTATTCATAGAAAGAATTTTTTCCGTCGCCTTACGTATCTGTGGTACCATTTCTTCAGGTGAAAGTTTTTCCACAGAAAGAGGGGGATGTTCAACAATCGTGACATAATCACATATGACAGAATTGGTAAATCTGTCATAATCTTCAATCTGGTGTTTCATAGCATCTATAACGGCAGAAGGGCCACAGGATGTCCCTTTACCGCCGGAAACAGTTCCTTCGTAAGGAACAGGTATGATAACTATATGGGCTTCTTCAATAGGACGGGAAACTATAATTATATCTTCCATGTTATGTTCTGCCATAAATATCACAAACTCCTTATAACTTGACTTTGGGCGATTAGAGTCGTCCAATACTTTAAATCGTGACGCGTAACGCGTGATGCGAGGTATAGTATTATAATATAAGAAAAAATTGTTTTATACAATATAAAAAAATTTAAATAAATGAAAAGTCGAAAATTTTCCTAATTACCGCAACAGGTAAATTGGTACCAAAAAAATATGGAACACGCTCCTGTCCCTGTCCGGGCTCTGGAGGAAAAGATATGCCGTATTAAAAGAGAGTTATAAATTATATAGACGCAAAATATTAACAGTCTGCAAAACCAGT
>JBEHWP010000616.1:0-4231 GCA_040217665.1 Vulcanimicrobiota bacterium | reverse complement strand
AGATATTCTTCACCTCTGAGCCTTTTATCACTGTAAAAATATATTACGCCAATATAATAATTGGCCTGAAGATTCTCAGGATCATGTCTCAGGACATTCTCACAGGCAGTTATGGTACCATTCATATCTCTTTCAGTGTATAATTTGTCTGCTTTTAACAGCATATAATTTGCTATTAAGCTGTCATAGAAACATATAAAAGTAATTAAAGAGATCAATATCAGACATATTCCTGCTTTTAAAGCAAATGATTTAACACCGGTCGTATTTTCTCTGACTGATTTTTCCGGGGGATATATGTCACGCGGAATTACAAATTCCGGATGGGGAATTCCGTTAAATTCATCCTTAACAAACTTTAAATCCCTGAGTAGGTCTTCCGGGCTTTTATATCTTTTATTAAGAGATTTGCTGGTGGCCTTAAATAATACATATTCAAATTCTTTTGAGAAATCCTGGTTATATTTCCTCAAAGGTTTAAGATGAAAATCTATTGAAGACGGGTCTTCTCCCGTAAGAAGCCTGTAAAGTGAAATACCGAGAGAATAAATATCAGACCTTGGTTCCGTACGTCCGTCATACTGTTCGGGAGGAGCATAACCACGGGAGCCGATACGAACAGTATCAATGCTACTGGACCCTTTAAATTCTTTCGCCACCGTAAAATCTATAAGGCTTATATGATTATCTTCTGAAACCACTATATTGGATGGCTTTATATCTCTTACTATTACGGGATATGGTTTTATATTATAAAGATATACAAGAATTTCTGCTAACTGTATTGCCCATTCAAGAACGACACTTTCTTCAAAAGGTGTATTCTGTTCTCTCAGGAGCCTCTCCAGATTTTTCCCTCCCATATACTGTACTAAAAGAAAATGATTTCCTTCTTCTTCAAAATAATCGTAACCTTTAGGTAATCCGGGATGTTCCAGACGTCTGAGTATTTCATATTCTTTCTTAAATAAAACTATATTTTCAGCATGAATTGAAGGCTCATCTGGATCTGTTCTCAATTCTTTCAATATTAATCGTTTCTTTTCCTCCATATCCTCTGCTTCATAGACAAAACACTGTCCTCCCTGACCTACAATATTAGTAATTTTATATCTTCCTCTGACAACTTTATCCATTGATAAAGGCTGTGTATCCAATGTTCAACGTACCTCCATTATCAGTGAACAGTTATCATTATTGAGTCTATATCAGTTACAAAATACCGGTTATATTAACGGTTATAATTAAGTATTCACCGGTCACTGTTCACTGGTCATTGAAAATCATCTCTGTTCTAACATCCTGATAGCATTCTTAAGAGCACCTGTAACTTCTTCGTCACCTTCAAGATTTAAAGCATCTTTTAAAGGAGCAATGGCTCTTCCGTCTCCTATATAAAGAAGAGCATTGGCTGCCTCAAGTCTCACATATTTATAATCATCTTTCAAAGCTTTAATAAGCACGTCAAGGGCACGACTATCACCGAGACTGCCCAGAGCTATGGCTCCATTCATACGAACCTGTATATCACTGTCATTCATGGCATAGATTAAATCAGGTACTACATCTTTATTGCCCATATACCCAAGGGCTTTAACGGCACAGGCCCGTATGACAGGAGAATTTGACGTGAGATTTTTCACTACTGTATCCATGGCAGGCCTCCCTATATGGGCAAGAGCATAAACAGCATTCACTCTGGAAAGTGAATCGTATTCATCAACACTCTGACTGATAGGTTCTACAGCTCTCTCATCGCCTATATTGCCAAGAGCAGTAATGGCATAAGCCCTGACATACCTGTCATTATCCTTTAAAGCTTCAATAAGAGGTTCTACTGCACTGACATCTCCAATACGGATAAGGACTTTTGCGGCGCCCTGTCTCACCGTATTATCGTCATCCTTCAGAAGTGCAATCATAGGTGCAATGGCAGGTCTCCCGACATGGGCCAGGCTGTTTATTACATAAAAATTTATGAAAGCATGTTCAGTTCTCAGGAGTTTTACCAGAGGTTCTATAGAAGGTTCTCCTATTTTTCCGAGAGCTCTGACAGCAGCTGACTGTATAATCTGTTTTTTATCATATAATCTCTTTATAAGAGGTTCGACTGCTCTTGGATCACCTGTATTGCCCAGAGCTTTTACTGTTTCAAGTCTGACTGTATCATCTTTATCTTCCAGAATAGATATTAAAGGTTCGACTGCTTCTTCTGATTTCGTCACGCCGAGAACAGAAGCAGCAGATGCTCTGACTACAGGGTTTGAAGAATTCAACAGCAGAATAACAGAATCCGGATTATCAACCTTCTTCATAACATCCAGTGCATTCAATATAGCAAGATTAACCCTTTCTCCATCAATACTTAATGATTTTGTTAAAAAAGGTATGGCATAAGGATCATTGATAACTTTCAAACTTTCTATTGCAGAAATCCTGACTGCATCACTGTATGAGCCATCAAGCAGTGTACAGAGTACAGGAACTGCTCCTTTATTTCCAATATTACCAAGAGCATCAGCAGAAGCAATTTTCACATGATCTTCATCATTCAATAAAGAATTGCACAGGCAGGAAACGGCTTTATTATCACCTATTGAACCTAAAATCTCTGCTATAAAGGCTTTATTTTTAACTGTTCCGTCATTCATATGAAGAATAAGTGTATCAACTGCAGGTTCTCCAATACGCACAAGAGCATTCTTCGCTTTTTCATAGCTGCTGTCATAGAGGTCCACCGTATATATAAGAGGATCTATAGCCCTTATATCACCAATAAAGCCAAGAGCCTCACATGCTCCTTCCCTTACATTTTCCCTGGCGGAAGTAAGGCAAAAAAGGAGAGCTTCTACGGAAGGCGTTCCTATACGGCTCAATGCTTTTATAGAATGGAGTCTCACAAGGGCATTTTCATCACCAAGGGATGTACACAATATATCTATAGAAGAAATATCTCCTATAAGGCCAAGAGCACTGGCTGCGTAAGCTCTCGGAAGATAACTGTTATCTTTGAGCAATATTTCCGTAAGGGCCGGAACAGCTCTGCTGTCTCCCATACGGCCAAGTATCTTGATAGCATTAACACGTATAGTTTCATCTTCATCATTTAATCTCTTTACAAGAAAATCTATAGCAAAATTCCCAAGTCTTATAAGAGCATCTGCAGAATAAGCCTGTACCTGAGGATCTTCATCGCCCATTTTTACAAATAAAATCTCAAAGGCCCGTCTGTCTCCAATAAAGCCCAGAGCATTGGCAGAAGCGCCTCTGACCTGTTCATTTTTATCCCACATAGCTTCTATTAATGGCTCTAATGCTTCCCTGTCACCTATTCTGCCAAGAGCACTGGCACATTTCATGCGTACATAGGTATTTTCATGTTTCAATCCATCTATAAGGAGGGGGACAGACGGCTTCCCGATATATATGAGAGCTTCTACGGCATAACGGCCTACAAATTCATTATCTGAAACAAGAGCCTTAAACATAGTGTCCAGTGCTCTTTTATCTTTAATATATCCCAGTGAATTTACAGCATAAGCTCTTATCTTTTCATCGTCGTCATTACAGAGCTTTATAAGTCCGTCAAAAGCACGCTTATCTCCAATCCTTCCAAGGGTTTTTACAGCATTCAATTTAATCTGATAATCTTCCGATGATAAAGAATTTATAAGAGGCAGAACAGCAGGTTCTCCGATACGCCATAGAGCCTGAGTAGCATATACTCCTGTCAGTTCATCATTACTTCCGAGCATAACAATAAGAGGTTCTATGGCTCTGATATCGCCAATACGGCCCAGTACAATTACAGCATTTCTCCTGAGTCTATCATCAGTTGGAAATAAAGTGTCTATAAGGGGAGTAACTGCACCTTTACCATAACGTGCAAGTTCTGTAATTGCATCTTTAACCACCTTATCATCAGAACTGCCAAGCCGCTGAACAAGTCCGTCAGGTGTAATTTGAGCAACAGATATGGTACAGGTTATAAATATAAATATAGAAATAAGAATTTTTTTCATAATAATAACCGTGACGCGTTACGGGTAAAGAGTCAAATTACTGACCTGAGCATAAGCATTTAATAAACGTTTTCCTCCCGTCACGCGTTACGAGATCATATATGTTTTATTTATGCTTACCCCGGTAACTATAAAAATTCTTCTTCTATAGAAGAAAACCTTCTAAATAAAATGAGCATAAATAATTAATATTTAACATCAGCAATTAT
>JBEHWP010000615.1:0-4243 GCA_040217665.1 Vulcanimicrobiota bacterium | reverse complement strand
ATACAGTAAAGAAAAAGTAATAGAGATTTTTAACTTCATAAATGCTATAATAAAGATACAGGATGAAGCAAAACAAAAGATATTTTATGAAGAAATAAAAAAGCTGGAGGGGGATGAACATATGACTATAATGAGTGATATTGGAGAATATATAACAAAGGAAAACAGGGAGAAATGGATGGAGAAAGGGATGGAGAAAGGGATGGAGAAAGGGAAAGAACTGGGAAAGGAACTGGGAAAGGAACTGGGAAAGGAACTGGGGAAACTGGAAGTAGCAAAAAAAATGATGGAAGACGGATTCCCGGTAGAGGCAGTTGTTAAATATACAGGACTTATGATGGAAAATATAAAGGATTTACTGAAGACTTGAAAATTTGAATTGATAAAACATCTGGAAAAACATGGTGAAGAGTTAACTTTTTTATATCCATTTTTACCATTTCAGATTTTTACTGCAGAAAAAAATGAATTTTAAAAATTTACTTAACCTGGAAGAGAAAAAACATTTCTGGCTCAAAGGGAAGCAAAGACTCATAGAAACTATGATTAAAGAGTTTTTGCCAGAAAAACTTCTGGATATTGGATGTGGAACTGGAACTATAGTGGAACATTTAAAATCAAAAATCCCTTCTATAACTGCTATTGATATTCTGCCGGAATCAATAGAATATTGTAAAAAATCTATGACTCTGCTAAATTTACTCCAGGCAGATGCAATGTATATTCCTTTAAAGGATAAAAATTTTGATATTGTTTTAATACTTGACATCATTGAGCATTTACCATATGACACAATTGCTATAAGTGAGGTGTTCAGAGTTCTAAAAACCGGAGGGCGTATTATATTAACAGTACCTGCTTTCAAAAAACTTTTCAGTTATAGAGATAAAGCAGCAGGCCATATCAGAGGATATAATAAAAATGAATTGATTGATATGTTGAAGAATTCAGGATTTCTAATCAAAAATATAAATTACTATAATTTTTTTCTTTTTCCACTGTTTATATTATCAAGAATTTTCTATTTAGACGAAAGAAACCCCGGTAAAATAACTAATTTTCTATTTACCATTATTATCCTTTTTGAAGTAAAACTATCAAGTTTTTTATCATTTCCATATGGCTCAACCCTGTTTGTAATAGGAGAAAAACCTTATGTTTGAACTGTGGCTTTTCACTACCGATATAAATTTAGCCTGCTCTTCCGTTCTGGCCGGGATAAAAGGTATTATAATCGACTGGGAATGTAAAGGTAAAGAAGAACGTCAAAAACACACAGGTATGGAGTGTAATTGCGATACATTAGCCGATCTTATAAAAATCAAGAAATCAGTATCAACTAAAGTTATTTGCCGTATAAATTCAATAGGCTCTTATACGGAGGAAGAAGTTGAATCAGCAATATACGGAGGAGCAGACATAATTTTTTTACCTATGGTCAAAACTCCTGATGAAGTAAAAAAATTCTTACGTTTTATAAAGGGTCGATGTAAAGCAGGTATTTTGATAGAAAATAAAGAAGCAATCAATAATGCAGAGCTTATAGCCAGATTATCTGTAGATTACGTATATATAGGGCTTAACGACCTGTCTCTTTCCAGGGGTTCCAAAAATATCTTCGAAGCTGTAGCAGATGGGACAGTGGAAAAAACAAGAAAAATCTTTAATAAAAATATCTTTGGATTTGGCGGCATAACACTTTTAGGCTGTGGAGATCCTATTCCATTTAATCTGCTGTTAAAAGAAATGAGCCGAATAGAATGCGGCTTTGGCTTTCTCCGTAGAGCCTTTAAACGTGACATAACAGGTCGAAATATCAATCTGGAGATTAAAAATATTTTAAATGCTTTTGAGTTTCTTAAAAGCAGAACAGAAGAAGAAAAAAATAAAGATAAAAATGAACTATATAAATTTATAGGGAATATCATAAAAAATGAAAATTCTGCTGATGTATAAACCTGATAAACGGCATTTTGAGGATTTAAAGAAAGCAGCACCATCTGCTCAATTTGCAATTGTTTCAAATGAAGAGGATGCAAAAACAGAAATAATTGATACAGAGATTGTTCTTGGCAATCGGTATTTTATCCAGTCACTTCCCTTTGCTAAAAAACTTAAATGGATGCAGTCCAATTCTGTAGGAGTAGATCTTATTTTATCTTCTGAACTTATGAAGGAAAATCAGGTTATTTTAACCAATGCCAGGGGCATCTACGATAATGATCTTGCCGATCATGCAATGGCATTATTTCTCACTATAGCAAGGGGATTACATATAGCACGAGATCGCCAGAAAAACTCTTTCTGGGAAAGAGAGCATGTAGAATCAATATATGGTAAAAAAGCTATGATCCTTGGTATGGGAGGTGCAGGCAGGGCTATTGCAAAAAGACTTAAAGTTTATGGGGTTAAAATTTATGGGGTCTGTAAGACCCTGGGTAGAAAAAAAGAACTAAAAAATATTGTAGAAAAAACACTCGGACATTCTGAGTGGCGCCGATATTTATCAGGCATGAATTACATTTTCGTAGCCTTACCTTTAACAAAAGACACATATCATCTAATAGGAACAAATGAATTAGAGAGTTTAAATCCACAGGCTATTATCGTTAACATAAGCAGAGGGAAAATAATAGATGAAAAGGCTTTACAGGAAGCTTTTGCTGCAAATAAAATAAAAGGTGCAGGACTTGATGTTTTTGAAGAAGAACCTTTACCTTCTGAACACTGGATATGGTCTGAAAGTCGGATAGTTGTTTCTCCTCATCTGGGTAGAAGCAAAGAAGAGCCTCCTTTCAGATGGGAAGGATTATTTGTGAAAAATCTAAAGAGATATATAAAAGGAAAAGCTTTAATAAATGTAGTTGATAAACATGGAGGATACTGAAACTATTTATTGTTCAATAATTATTCCTGTTTTTAATAATGAACTGGAATTACCGGAACTTTTAAGAAGAATTAAAGATACAGCCAGAAGTTTTCATTTTTCCTATGAAATTATTTTAATTGATGATGGAAGTTCTGATGGTTCACTGGATTTTATAAAAAAAGAAGCTCTTGCGAGTGATAATATCATAGTAATTTCTTTTGAGCATAATTCCGGTCAGAACCTTGCAGTAAAAGCAGGCTTAGATTATGCACATGGAGAAATAGCAGTTATTCTGGATGCAGATCTGCAGGATCCGCCCGAATACATACCATCACTTCTGGAAAAACTAAAAGATAATACAGATGCTGTTTTTGCAAGAAGAAAAGGGAATTTTCAATCATTTTCGAGATCATTTACCTCTAAAATTTTCAAAACATGGCTTTCAATTGCAACAGGCGGAAAAATTCCGTCTGACACAGGTCTTTTCGTTGCTATAAATAAAAATATACTAAAAATGCTTAAAAAAAATAGAGAATCTGAAGCTTATTTAGTAGGACTTATTGCTATGTTGAGTAAAAATATTGAAACTATAGAAATAATTCGGCAACCAAGAATTAAAAGTCCTTCAGGATATAGCTTTTACAAAAGACTCAGACTTGCTTTTAAGGCATTTATAAGCTTAACCTTTTCATCATTTTTCAAAGAATCAAAATATCCTAAATATGTTATAAAAGAAATATATGAAAAATAAATTTATTAAATTATTTAAAGACAATTTAGATTTACTAAAAATCATCTCTATAGCTTTTATTCTGGTAGGTATCTCATTCTGGCTACAGGGAAATATTCTTATTAATCTGGCAGATGAAGGTTATTTATGGTACGGTACCATAAGGACAGGAACTGGTGAGATACCGATAAGAGATTTTCAGGCCTATGATCCCGGTCGATACTACTGGACTTCTACCATAGCAAAAATATCAGGTAATGGAATTATGTCATTAAGACTTTCTGTAGGTATATTTCAATTTTTTGGTCTTATATTCGGCCTGCTGACTCTCAGGCGGGTAGTTAATTCCTGGTGGATATTGTCTTTAGCAGGATTTTTATTATTACTCTGGATGTATCCCCGTCATAAACTGTTTGTACACACTATAGTGATGATGGCAATCTATTTCGGATTATGTCTAATTGAAAAACCTTCAGGTCTATGGCATTTTATTACAGGATTCTTTATCGGATTGTCTGCTTTCTTCGGGCGTAACTATGGACTTTACAATTTCATAGTTTTTTTATTATTGATTTTCTTCATCTATTTTAAAATAGACAGAGCAGGGTTGAAGAGAAAATTATTTCTCTGGAGCGCCGGAATAA
>JBEHWP010000614.1:0-4253 GCA_040217665.1 Vulcanimicrobiota bacterium | reverse complement strand
TGTTTTGCACGAGGATTATAGATTTTTCGGAAGAGCCTCACCCACCGGAAGGTATTTGATGACTTTTCGGATAGGCTCTTAATAAACCTTTTCCTCCCGTCACGCATCACGAGAGCCTATATGTATTATTTATGCTCACCTCAGTAAGAGAAATCAAATCTAATTTTGATAATCAAAATATTGATATTAATGTTTATATTACCCTTGAAAAAGAACTTGAAAAGTTAAATATTAAAATAAAAACCCTGCAAGAGTTAACAGAAAAAAAACAGTCTATATTAAAAAATATGTCAAAGAAATTAGATGAACTTACGAAAATCAGACATTCCAGATTTATTAAAAGGCGTGAAAAAGCCGGAATTATTCAGGAAAAGATTGATTTTATACAATTATCTGTAGAATACAGACAGGAGAAAGAAGGGTTTTTACTATTTTTAACAGACCTGTTAAAGGGTAAAAGTATAAGGAAAGAAAAGATTAATAAGCTTATTAATGGCTTTAATAACGGTTATGACCTGTTTACTGCCATTATGGAAAGAGATAAAAAATTATCTGACTTATTAACGGAAACAGATTTCTTAAATATTACTGACCGTTTTAAAGAATATATGTTTGGTATTATAACCTATCAACCGGAGGATAAGCTGTTAATTACATATCAGGTTGGAAGTACTTTTAAAGAAATAGAAAAACTGTCAATAGGCCAGAGGGCTGCAGGATTACTGGCTATCATATTATCCCAGAGTGATAAGAGTATTATTATTGATCAACCTGAAGATGATATAGACAATAATACTATTTATGAAGGTATTATCAAGACTCTTCTGGAAAAGAAATGTGAAAGACAGTTTATTTTTGCTACTCATAATCCTAATATAGTTGTTCTCGGTGATAGCGATAATGTTATAGTCTGTAAATCTGAAAAAGATAGATTTACTTATGAACAGGGAAGTATCGATAGAGATATTATTCAAAAAGAGATCGTAAATATTATGGAAGGCGGCAAAGAAGCATTTGAAAGAAGAAAATCAATTTATAATATGTGGGGGTAAAGTATGGATTGTATTGAACTTATTGATATTTTAGATAAAGGGGAAGATAGCAAACATCAGTTTAAAGAGAATTTTAACAGTATAGATAATCTGGCAGTTGAAATAAGTGCTTTTTCTAATTCCACAGGTGGAATGTTGATTATAGGAGCTTCAGATAATGGTGATTTATCTGGTCTGAGTCAGGATGATATAAAACGATTAAACCAGTGGATTTCAAATGCAACTTCTACTAAAGATAGAACCTGTAATTTTTGTGGAAACAGAAACTTTAAAGTGCAATGATAAGAAATTACTAATTGTTAATGTACCGAGAGGTAATAATAAACCTTATGCTGTGAATAAAACAGAATTCTGGGTTAAAAATGGCGCTGATAAAAGAAGGGCTACAATAGAAGAATTATTCAGACTTATGCAGTCTTCTAATATTTTATATGCTGACGAACTTGATACAAGAGCAACTTTTGAAAATATTGATATAGAAGCTTTTGGGAATTATTATGAAAAATATTATAAAGAAAATCTTCCGGAACTTGATATTCCTGTATATAAACTTCTGGAAAATCTCAGATTAATGTCTGGTAATAAACTGACCCTTGCCGGTCTTTTACTTTTTGGAAAAGAAGTTGAAACCGTTAAACCTCAATTTGCTATTAAAGCAACCTGTTTTGAAGGGAATGATGTTTCTGTAAATAACTACATTGATAAAGAAGATATAACAGGTAAATTAATTGATCAGTATAAATATAGTATAAGTTTCGTTAAAAGAAATTTAAAAAGAATTCAAACAGGTAATAATTTCAATATCCCTTCAAAAATTGAAATTCCAGAGGAAGCATTCTCAGAAGCTATTGCAAACGCTATTATTCATCGTGATTATTTTATAAACTCTTCTATATTTGTTCATATTTTTTACGATAGACTTGAAGTAATAAGTCCGGGCACTTTACCCAATAATATTACAGAGGAAAATATAAAATATGGTGTTCATATAGAAAGGAATCCAACTCTTATTTCATTTCTCGAAAAAGATGAAGATTTTGATTATACCGGTAGAGGCAGTGGCATACCGAGAATAATTAGATTATGTAAAAATGAACGGATCGACTGTAATTTTATAAATGAGGTCAGTACACAGAGATTTAAAGTTGTCTTTAAAAGGAAAGTGTAAGATATTTTGTGTAAACCTCTGCCAGAGCCTTATTCTATGGTAAATTTACACAGGAGATCTTACACTCTCCCATTATCCTTCGGGACTACCACATGCCATCACGCATTACGCGTTACGCGTTACGCTTTTTCATTCTGATTTCCCGTCTCATCTTTTTTCACTTCCATTAAAGGTTCTTCTTTTTTTATATCCTTCTCTTTTTCACTTTCATTTGAAGTCTCTGTTTTTTCTTCATCTTTATAGCTTTTATACCATCTGTCAAATAGAACCTTCAATACACAGGTAAATGGTATGGCCAGAAGCATTCCCCAGAAATTGTAAAGATGGCCTCCTATTAAAATGGCAAGCATAATGAGGAGAGGGTTTAATTCCAGAGATTCTCCGAGGATTTTTGGGGAAAGGAAGGAATTTTCCAGAAATGATATGGCTGAAGAAAGAAGGATGACAAGTACTATCGAGATTACGGGGTTTTCCGTAAAAAGAGCCATTAATATGGCAGTCGATACGGTAACTATACCTCCGAGATAGGGAACCACATTACTTATACCTGCCAGGAGACCTATGAGGAGGGAAAATTTTATTCCTATGAAAAACAGACCTGTACCGGTAAGAATACCAACTATACTGGCTATGAGAAGCTGGCCTCTTAAAAAATTGGAGAGAGCTATATTTATGTCATGACAGATTGAAATAACAAAGTCTTTCTTTTTGGCCGGCACAAGGTCAATTGCAAAATTTCTGATATTGTTCATTTCTTTGAGCATATAGAAGGTAAGAACAGGAATGATGATAAGACTTAAAAGACTCAGTATAAACTGTACTATACCGGAAAAAGCGCCTGTCAGAAATGACCATGTTTTATTGGCCACCAGGGGAATACTTTCTTCTACTTTCTTTATGAGGCTTTCTGTAAGATTTTTAAATTCCGGAGGTATTTCATATTCCGCTATCTTCTGTATCCATTTGAACTGTTCCGGCACATTTGTATTTTTCAGATTTTTAAGCATATTGAATATCTCTATTATTTTTGCCTGAATCTGAGGTATCTGACTGATAAAACCGGTGATTTCCTGCACAAGAGCAGGGATTACAAAAAGGAGCAGAACAACAAATCCCAGAAGGAGCGAGGCTATGAGAAGTAAAGCCCCTTTCGACCTTGACCACCCTTTTTTCTCCAGAAATGTTACGACAGGATCGAATATATAAGCCAGGATAAGTGCTATGGCAAAAGGCACAAGTATTGTGGCAATAAGGGATACAAACCATGCCATATATAAAAATATTATGGCTCCTATAAGTATCCTTATGGTTCTGTTTTCTTCTTTAAAGGGAATTAATATGGTAATAAGTATTACTGTGAGAACGGTTGGAGAAAGTATTTCTTTTATGCCAATGGTGAGCCATACGAAAAGGGTAAGGACAAATAAAATCGCTATAATGGCAGGGATTAATTTCAATAATCTGGAAAAATGGTTGTCTTCCAATGTATTTGCTCCTTCACTGCATCCATCATGTGATGCCATCTTTGCTCGCGTCACGCGTTACCCTTCACGATAGTTAGTGAATTATCTGTTAAGGATTGCAAGAAAAATAACTCCGGGAAATGTTTGAAACAATTAATATACTATCGTAACGCGTCACGCGTTACGCGTCACGATAGTATCCTCTATCTCCGTCAACATCTACTATGGCATCTCCTTCTTCCGGGTAAATTTCAAACCAGTCATCCAGTTTTTCAAGTTCTTTCAGGACATTTTCCACCTGTGGCTGGAGATTGCATAATATGAAATTACCCCGGTATTTCCTGACAAACTCAAAAGCGTAACTGAGGGCTGAAAGACCTTTATTGTCTATATAAGGCACTTTATCCAGGTTTACTATAAGATTTAATTTTTCCCTGTTCATAAAGGATTTTATTTTCTCATTTAATATTTCTGCATTATATCCTCCCAGGTTTCCTGCACACCTCAATATTACCAGGTTTATACCGGGCATATCGGCTACCTCTATAAAGAGATCGTTTCTGGAAGCCT
>JBEHWP010000613.1:0-4277 GCA_040217665.1 Vulcanimicrobiota bacterium | reverse complement strand
TCATCATTTTTTCTATCTGAGAAATAATTGCAGAGAGCTATGATTGTACAGTACTTTATTATTATGTCGAACAGTTTTATAAATGCATTGATTTTATCCACGCCTTTTTGAGTTTCTCTGAATTTACTCAAACATGAAGCTATAGGATAGGGAAATAAATATTCGACTCTATCATAAAAGGTCTGTGGAATATCCATTCATTTCACCAAAATATTTTTTCTTTACATAATATCATAGAATATATATCATTACAATATTGATTGTGTTTAAAAATGACAGGCGATTTTACATGAAAATGAAAATTAATTAAAAGTCTCAGGTTTTGGGTTCATGGTGATGGGTTTCGGGTTTCGGATCTTCTTAACCCAACACCCTGAACCCATTTAAAGTGAATCTACCTGCCGTAAAAAAACACTATCCTTGTTTAGGGAAAAAGAACCTGAGCAGGGGATACATTCTCCTGCCCCACGAATATTCGTCATGGAGTCCTTTTACATCTTCTATACATTTGAAATTTTTGTTTTTCACAAAGCCTTTTTTTATGAGTATATCTCTCAAAACTCTGTTAAAATGAACAGGTCTGTATATTTCTTTCAATATTTTGTTTAAATTCTCTTTTCTTGTAACAGTACCTTCTTTCCTGCCTATGTCAAGCCATATTTTCAGGGTAGAGGGATCTACCTCCCAGTTTCGCGTGAGATCAAACATAACACCGAAATCCCACCACAGAGAAGGTGAAATAACTGCCAGTTTACTGAAAACCGAAGAGTGTTTTATTCCTGCATAAAGAGTAAGTATGCCTCCCAGTGATGAACCGCCGAAAGCTATATGGTCACGATGACTGTGGACCATGTAAGATTTTTCTATGAGAGGTTTTACTTCATCTATTACAAATTTCATATATAGATTTGCTCCACCTCCGCCCTGTTCTAACATATCATAGGTCGGAGTGTATTCATATTCTCGCCTCTTTGTATTGGCTATTCCTACAACAACTATTTCTTCCATGTAATTTTTTTCAAGCATAGTTTTTACTATTACATCCATATTCCATTTTTTGAACCACTGACCTTCCTGCTCGATGGTATAAAGATTCTGGCCATCATTCATATAAAATACGGGATAAAGTCTGTCCTCATTTTTGTTATACCCCGGTGGCAATAGAGTATATAGTTTTCTTGTATTTTTTAAATATTTAGATGTGATTTCCTGTGTTTCAATAATCATGTTGACACTCCTGTTTTATAGTTTGTAGTAGAATAGTCCGTCAATGAGTATCCCTACTAATAGCTATGACCAGAGCGGTCACAACCAGATATGAAAATTAACAAATAGTGAAGCATAAGACTTCATCATTTTTATATAAATTCTATCAATCCCAGGTAACTCCTCCGTCTGTACTTGTAAAAAGTCCCCCTTCTGTGGTAACTTTTATAATTTCCTGATTACCTGTATCGATATTATAGATTTTATTTCCCGGAACAGATGATATAAGTTGCCAGTTTTCCCCTTCATCGGGCGATATGTAAAGATCTATATCTCCATTATATTTTATATAGAATTCTCCTTTTTCATTCATTGAAAAAATAGCTAACCCTTTTCCTTTACTTCTGTATGGAAAGATATTTTTATTGTCTATTTTGTAAGAACCGTAAAGTTCTGTATAATTCTCTTTTACGGGAAATTTTATGCTTTCCCAGGTATTGCCGCCGTCATCACTTTTTATTATATAATTATATGTTATTAATTCTTTATTCAGATTATAGTAATTTTTCGACAGTAAAACAAAAAAGCTTCCTTTACTGTTTTTAAAGATTTTTTCTATATTAATTTTACCTTCTTCTTTTAGTTCCTCTGACCAGTTTTTAATTTTATTTGCCACTATGGAATTTTGTGGAACAGGCGGTAACTGTTTTCCTGCCGGTTCCGGTTCGTAACCGCATAAATACCAGCTTGTGCCGGAATCTTTTGATGCAAAAAGACCACTTTTTTCTGTAAGAATATATAACATATTGCCTGATAATAAAACCTTTTTTACGGATGATGAAGTTTCCATAACATGTTCCCATGTAAGTCCTCCGTCGGAACTTCTGATTATGGAGCCTTCAGAACTATCTCCTGTGAAGACTATTATTATATCAGGTTTTATGAATGTAACAGAGTTTATTATTCTATCTGTTTTCAGTAATTTTATCCACGTCAGACCCCTGTCTTCCGATTTATAAAGACAGGATTTGCTGTCATTGTATGGAGTTATATAAACAGTTTTATCGGAGTAATAGAGCTCATCCGGTGTAATAAAGCCATTTTTTTTCCATGGTTCTTTTATATGTTCAGCAAGTATTTCTTCCAGAGCAGGCAAACTTCTCTGAGTAATGGTTTTGTCAGTAGAAATAATTTTTCTGTATGTTTTTATAAATTCTTCTATGGCTTTATAGTTTGTATATAATTTAAGTTTTTCTATTGCTTCTTTATTGCCCGGTTCCCCCAGCTTTTCTATGAGAGGAATCCAGTCTCCCATGTATTTTAATTCCAGTTCTGCTATAAATTCTCTCGCTTCTATAACATTTTGTTTCTCGTAATCACATAGAAAATTACTGTTAAGATATTTTTTTAATGTATGAAGAGCAAGGGCATGTTCATCTTTCTGTAAATAAATAAGGCCAAGGGTAAAGAGAGCAAGAGGATTTTTATCCTCTTCTCTTCTGCATAATGCTTTACCTTCTTCTGTTTTCCCTGTTCTGTAATAACAGTAACCGAGGTGAGAATTGAGTTCTGAAAGTGTTTCTTCAGATAGTTCATATTCTCTTTTTATGGAAGTAAGGTTAAGGACTTTCTGATAAAATTTTATGGCTCTATCCGGGGTACCTGATTTTTCCTCCAGAAGACCAATCCTGTAATATATTTGCTTTGAGTCGGGATTTAATTTCAGAGATTTTTCATAATTTTCCCTGGCATAAGCATAATTTCCCAGCTTTTCATAATATATACCTTTTGAGATAAAATCTTCCGAGTCTTTTATGGTATTTTTTCTTTCTTCCTTATTTTTCTGTAACCATTCAAGATGCTTTTCATTTATAAGCAATTTTATATACTGTTCATCTTTTGTTAAATATACTATGTCTTCTTCTGTATTTGATAAGAAATTTCCTGTTATACATGCCACGGGATAATTTTCTGTGAAAAAATTTGTCTTCAGAGAGAAATTTTCTATAAGAGTAATTATATTTTCTTCACATGCCGCCAGAATACCATTTTCCCATAATGTCAGACATACAGGCTTCCCATGAAGATTTATTTCTCCGGTATTTATAAGAAATTTACTCCTGTCACCTTTGAAGAGAACCAGTTTTTTGTTATCGTAATCTGCCACTATAAGATCTGTAATACCGCTCCTGTCGTCTGATATAATATATACAGGTGTACCTTCTACTGGAAAAATCAGAGGAGATAAGAATGTGCCGTCTCCCTTTCCCGGAAACAGTGAAATTTTTTTAGAAATACTTTCAGCACAGGCAATATCTTCTTTTTTATCACAGTTAAAATCTCCTCTTATAATCTTTACCGGCTCTTCTCCTGTATTATAAACATCACCTTTTTCGAATGTTCCGTCTCCCTGACCTGTGAGAATGGAAATACTGTTTGATTTCGAATTAACCACTGCCAGATCTATATGACTGTCATTATTAAAATCTCCTGAAATTACATCACATGGTCTTTTCCCTGTTTTCCCTGACCATTTGTCTGAAAATTCGCCCCTGCCATTGCCGAGATGAACTGTTATACCGTTATAGAGTTTATTGGTAACAGCCAGATCCATATTACCGTCTCTATTAAAATCCTCTGTTATTACGCATGACGGATATTCCCTTGTACTGACAGGAAATCCGTAAAATGTGCCATCCCCTGTACCGAACAGAATACTTAAGTCCTGTGATAATGAATTGGCTGTTACTATATCAGTTATTCCGTCATTATTAAAATCTCCTTTACAGAGTGAAAGGGGATTTTCTCCTGTCATGGCGCATGTGCCGTCGAAAAAATCTCCTCCTCCAACTCCCCATAACATATATATACAGCTTCCTCCGACAGATAATGATACTATATCAGTAATTTTATCACCGTTAAAATCTCCGGTAGCAACCAGCTCGGGATTGTTTCCTGTTTTATATGACGTAATTTTATTCTTTTCATATATACTTATTGTATTACTTCCCCAATCGGCAGTAATTATTTCTGCAAAGCCGTCTTCATTTATATCTTTAATATCCAGTCCT
>JBEHWP010000612.1:0-4290 GCA_040217665.1 Vulcanimicrobiota bacterium | reverse complement strand
TGTCGGAGAGCCTGTTGAGATGGTATTAATCTCTAAAGGTACATATACATTATCTCAATTTAACCCTCCGCAGATTACCTTCACACATGACTATTCTATAGGGAAATATGAAATAACAAATTCACAATACAGAGAGTGGCCTGATGCTCAGTCTCATCATGGTAATATAGCAGAATTAAATAACAGTACCTATGATAATTATCCGGTTCGTTTTGTAAACTGGATGGATGCAGTTCATTACTGTAACTGGTTAAGCAGTAAAGAAGGATTGACCCCATGTTATACAATTGGAAATGTAAACGAACACAATACCTATGCACTTGATCTGAGTAAGAATGGTTACAGACTGCCTACAGAGGCAGAGTGGGAATATGCCTGTAGAGGTGGTACAACGACCACTTATTACTGGGGAGATACGCTTGATGCTACTACAGGGTTAAATAAGTGCTGGTACGGATATCAGTCGTCTCCACAGGGAACCTGTACAACAGGACTTCCTGCACCTGTAGGTTATGGTGGAAGCCATCCATGGGGTTTATATGATATGAGTGGGAATGTAATTGAATGGTGTCATAATGCATGGGCGAGTTCACCTGTCGGTGGTAATGATCCTGTAGATCCCTCTCCAGAGTCTGCCTCTTACCGTATCCTTCGTGGCGGCAGTTGGGACCATTCTGCCAATGGTTGCCGGTCTGCTTACCGTGGTAGTTATCCCCCGTCTGGCCGCTTAAACACCTTCGGTTTCCGTATCGTCAGAACAAAATAGTCTGGATCACGATTTTCAGGATTGCCGGGATTTTAAAAAAAATTGCAATATCCCGGTAATCTTTTGTAATCCTGTATATTGAGTATTTTATAAAAACTCTATTTATGCTATTATATTCTTATGGAAGAAATTCATCATTATCACTGTAAATGACCTGGCCCGCAGGGAGACGAAATTTTCTGGCACTGTTCTATAAAAGACTATAAAAAGAGAAGCAGAAATTATGGAAAAGAAATATGAAGTTTTATTTAAAAAAGTCCTAGAAATAACCAGTAATATAAAAAGACAGCTCTTTTTTCTGGCCGTCATGACAGATGCTCTGGAAGGAATAAAACCTGTCATTGTCGGCGGATTGGCTCTTGAATTCTACTCTACAGGCGGCTACAGTACAGGAGATATAGATATAGTTTATCCTGATGTAAAAGTACTGGGAGAAAAACTTCATGAATGGGGATTTCAGAAAAAAGGCAGACACTGGATAAATGAAGAACTTGATATATTTATCGAAGTTCCGGGATCATACCTGTCGGAAGATGAACAGAAACGAATTACCCTTGTAGAAATAGAAAATCTCAGTGTTTATCTAATAGGAGTAGAAGATCTGATTATAGACAGACTGAATGCTTTTGTTCACTGGCAATCAACTGATGATGGATACTGGGCAAAGGAGTTACTTTTTATATACAGGGAAAAACTGGATATGGAATATCTAAAAAAAAGATGCTCTGAAGAACAGACATCTGAAGAACTTGAAAAACTTCTCAGGGAAGTGAAGGAAATTGAGAAAAATTAATTTCGATGAATTTATAAAAGAAAAGAAAAAGAATTATTTCTCCCTCAGAGCAAGACTCGGAAGAAAAAGGACCGCAGTAAGAAGGCAAAGAGACCCTGAAGAAAGAGACCTTCTGATGATAATGGACAGGAATCGCCTCAATAAGTGGATAGAACATGGAGAAATTCAGATGATTTCTATAAGGCATTTCTCTGTGAAATTATAAGAACTTGATACAGCAAAAAAATATTATACAAAAATTATCCTTTCCCGGTAATCCTATAATCCCATAAAATAAATTATAGTGTATTTCATAACTTATTAGAATTTATTACTCAAGTCTATTTCTCCTCTCAAATTATGACAAACAAAACACCTTTGTTTACATAATAAAAGAGGAGATTTTTTTATTCAATACTTCGGCATAGCCTTTGTTATTCTCACCAGCATAGCTGGTGGCTTAGCGAAGGAGTTATGGAGAGTTGAAGAATCTTTTAGAATTTTTAAATCACATTTAGAAACAAGGCCTATGTTTCACTGGATTCCAAACAGAATTAAAGGACACATGGTTTTATGTTTCATTGCTTTTTTAATAGAGAGAACTATTGAGATAGAACTGAAAAAAGCTAAGATAGATTATTCCACTACACGCATTAGAGAGGCACTCTGGGAACTACAGTTCTCGGAAATAACTGTAGAAGATAAGACCTTTTTTCTGCGCTCTCCTGTCCAGGGACTTGCCAATGACATCCTCAGAGCTTTTAGAATTAAAATTCCTCCTCATATTACTACTCCGGAGAATTTTTAACAGAGGTGATTGACATGGTGAAAACGTTTTTAATTGAAATACCAACTTTCTATTACAGTATAAGGGGTTTCTAATTTTCAACTGTCAAACTCAGGAGGAACATGTACAAGCGGACTTCCTGCTCATGTAGGTTATGGAGGCAGTCATCCCTGGGGGGTATATGATATGAGCGGCAATGTATTTGAATGGTGTCATAATATATCTAATGCAAATCCACCTGCCGGTGGTATTGATCCTGTTGGTCCAACTTCTGGTTCGAACCGTGTCTGGCGCGGTGGCAGTTGGAGTAGCAGTGATAGCTACTGCCAGTCAGGCTACCGTTTCTACAATTTGCCCGATAGCCGCATTAACGGCTCCCTCGGCTTCCGTATCGTCAGAACAAAATAGTCTGAACCACGACTATCAGGATTTAAGGATTACCGGGATTTGAAATAAGTTACAAAAATCCTGGTAATCTTTATAATCCTATAAATCCCGGTCTGTCTCCCTGTCAAGTTTATCCAGTAACTGAAGCAGTTTTTCCTTACCGAGTTTATTTAAAAGAGCTTTTGTTACTTCATCTTCTCCGAGCTTATTAATGAATTTATCTCTGCCGATTTTATTAATAATTTCATCTTCTCCTATTTTATTAATAATCTCATTTTCATCGAGTTTACCAATAATTTCATCTTTATATTTATTTATTATTCTACCTCCAAAGGGTTCTCCAAAAAGAAGTTCCTTTAAACCTTCCTCATCACAACCTGCTTCAAAAGGATCCAGTAATTTCATAATTAACACCTCCCGGTACATTCTATTGTATAAATAGAGCATTTCAATATTATAATCTTCAGTCTCTGAAGGTTCATCAATAAATTTCTCTATCAGTTTACGAACATTTTCCTCTTTTTTACTGAACAAATGAAAAGGATAATATTCTTTAGTGAAAGGTATCTCTACAAGGTTTATTTCATAATAAGGAAATCCGCCTGCCATACCTCTGTGAAATCCATCATCAAGTTTTTCTAATAATATGCCTCCCTGAGCCAGAGATTTTCTATACTTTTCTGTAAAATGACTCGAAACAGACCAGAGAGAAATTTTATTCCTTTCCTCAATCTGTTTATTTATACCATATAATTTTCCATATACTTCCAGTTGATACAGACTGTCCCAGTCAAAACAATCAGTTTTAGATTTAAATTCAATTACATTAATATCATTAAAATACAGGTAAGGTGCAGTCAGGTTTTTATATTGAATATCCTGTTTTTTTATAACAATAAAGTCTATTTTCAACGGCATTTTAGCGACTTCTTTTTCTCTTTCTACGAGAAAATCTTTTTTTGTGCATATTTTCTCCATTACCTGAGCAAAATAAGCATGCCACTGAATTTTTATTTCTTTAGGATTATCTTTCATAATTAAATTATATCACAGAAAACAGGCAATTTCTACAGATATTTTCCCATGTCGCAAGCTTTTATCTACACAACAAAACCTCCGGTAATACTTCTCAGAATAACACCTGGCAAAGTCAATATAAAAATGTAAAAGTGTAAAATTTACATAGTGTAAAAATTTACACTTTTTTCTCACAAAAAATCATTCTTTCACAGACCTTATAAAAAATTTTCTGCCTTATAACACAGGGATTCGTGTGAGTAAAATAGAATATTTTGTCTTGCTGGTATAAAAATTGCCTGTATATAATGATATAAATAAAAAGTCTGCTTCCAAAAGCATGGAATTGCGAAGAGCCATGCCGGAAAGAGGACAGAGTGAAAAAATATGTTAATATGCTTCATTTTTACACTTTTTAAATGAAGCTTATATGAGTGAGGTGATGGTATATATGAGTGTTGAGTCGTAATGCGTAATGCGTAATGCGTAATGCGTGTGAAACTATCTAAAAATCCTGGTAATCACAAAAATCATAAAAATCAAAATCAAAAAGGGATTTAT
>JBEHWP010000611.1:0-4292 GCA_040217665.1 Vulcanimicrobiota bacterium | reverse complement strand
TCTTCTGATCCTCTTCTGAAATATCTTTACCGAAAAGTGATACGAAGAGTATTAACATGAGCCCTTCGTGGAAATCTCCAAGGTAATCGCATTTTCCGGGAATATTTTTACTTGTTTTATATTCCGTATCTGCGGACTCAGGGGTTACAACCTGGACATCTGCCCTTATTTTCCCCGCTTCTTTATCATAAAATATCTTTCCCAGTTTCGATGTGAGCAGATCTGAATATTCTTTGTATTTATCGGCTAATTCTGTCATTCCTGATTTTCTTAAAGCTCTTTCCGCCGAAAGAACGCTCCAGACCCATTCTCCGTTATCAAGGCCTGGTATGGCGCCGACCCAGTCACTGGCAGGGGTAACTTCGTCTTTTATATAAATCCATGGCAGAAATCCTCCGTAACCGGGATTTTTTTTGTGGAAATCCATATAACTGTCCATTTTCTTTTTTAATATGTCTGCTGCCACCTGTTTTGCCATACCGGGATTGTTCTTTGATACCACAAGAGCAGCTTTTTCATCTCCCTCCAGTGCTTTAATACATAAGCCTATGTCAAGAGATTCCTTTGAAGGAGCGCTCCAGAAACGCACATCTTTAATCTGTCCCGTTTGTTCATCCAGATTAAATCCGTCAAAAATAAGGCCTGTTTTTTCATCTCTTGCAAGAGAGAAATATTCACTTTCCCCTTTCAGATAATCCTGCTCAAAAGCTTTTGCTTTTACAGGATCGGTCATGATTTCCTGCACTGTATATTTAGAGGCAAATTTAAAAGGTTTTGCATCTGCTTTACCTGCTGACGGCTGTTTTATTTTCTGGAGAAACGGTTCTTCTTTATTAGTATTACCCTGCAGTAATACACTGTCACGGGGTAACTCAACAGATTCCTCCTTCTGTAATTTTAATGTACTATGTTCTACAGGTTTTTGTCTGGAAGATATGGGGCCGAGCATATATAAAACCTCCTTTGTTTCGTGACGCGTGATTTATGTATTTTTGCGTAACTCCTGTTTGATAAAACCCTTCAACAATTATAACATTGACACTGATATAAAGCAATTTGAAATGTAAATAAACTGTTACCTGTCACGCGTTACCCGTCACGCGTCACGATTTTATCACTATAGAATCTTTTCAGAAGATATATACATATTATAAATAGTACCATACCGGGAATGAAGATATAAAATGGCAGAAAAGAACCTTCTTCCAGTAGCCATTTTGTACCGGGATCATTTTCCGGCATAAAATAAATGGCAATATAAACAAGACCGTTATTTATGGCATGGACTAACATGCCGGGGAAAATGCTTTTACTTCTCTGAGCAAGATATCCGAGATAAAGTCCTATAATCATTGTAGGAATAAATCTGTAAGGGCTCATATGAAATAAACCGAATACTATTGCTGTAAAAACTATGGCCTGAAGCTTATTTTTTAAATGCTTTTCCAGCGTTGACTGAAGGACTCCCCTGAACAGTGTTTCTTCACAGAGGGCAGGAAGAAGGGCAATCATAGAAAATTTAATAATAAAATCCAGCATCCCGTTTTTGCTTTTCAGGACATCCAGTAATGGGCCGAGAACTTTTTCTGCAGAAGGGAATGGGAAGAATATATTCTGAAGAGCTGAAATCTGCATGGTAACTACCATTCCAGACAGGCCGAGCAATATGGCTATAAATATGGTACCTATGGAAAATCCTCTTATCCTGAGTATTTCTTTAATATCATATTTCCAGAAATATAAAAATATAATACATGGGCTGAATATGAGAAGTAATTGAATCATATATACCCCTCCGATAAGCCCTAAACCTTTAAACCTTGATCCCAGGAAAAAGAAGAGGATAAAGATTACGCATATAAGCACAAAAGCTTCCGAAGGAGACGGAAATCTTCCTTCCCTCGTTAATTTCTGTTTTGATAAAAAATGAGGCATGGAAACATCGACTGTTTCTCTGAAAAGAATATCTTCCTGCTCGAATAATTTCAGTGCTATCCAAAGTATGAGAGACGTATATAAAAATGTTGCAAGAAATGTAACTATCGTATGGCCTGCATTAAAATCTCCTTTTAATATATCGCGGAACAGAATTGATACATTGAATATAGGCACTATAGATGTTGCATACGTAGCGTTCATGCTTGGCGAGAAAATAATTGAAAGGGGCATGAACATAAGAAGCGTAAGGGCAGAGAGATAATTTGAACCTTCTTTATAGCTTTTTGCTACCATTGTCACAGCCATTATGGCAGAACAAACAAATCCCGTAAGGGGAATCATCAGGAAAATTACTGCCATAAAGGCGGTCCATGTAAAAGAAATGGGCAATTTTGCCAGAGCTTCCTGGGCAAGTGTTGCAAAGGTAACGGTAGAACTCAGAAGATGGAGGCACGTAGACATAAGAGCTGTAGCCCATACAGCCATAAATTTCCCTATAATAATATCGCTTTTTGTTATTTTACTCACAAGGAGTGTTTCAAGGGTGCCTCTTTCCTTCTCTCCTACAATTACATCAAGAGCGGGAAGAAAACCTGCCGTAATAGTAAAGAGTATTATTAAAAACGGCAAAATGCCTCCTATCATAGATCCTATTTCTCTTTTTTTTGTAGATACTGTTTCAGATGACATTTTAAGCGGATTTATAAGGGATACAGATAATGCTCTGTATTTGAGTCGATTTTTTACAAGTATGTCATTATAGGTTTTAAGTACTTCATCAATTCTATTTCTTGCCATCATTGATAATTCATTGGTAGAATTATAATGAAATTTCAGTTCGAAACTTTTGTTGCTGTCAGGATCTTCAGTATAATCATCAGGAATAAATATGATAAGTTCCAGTTTGCCTTCTGAAAGCATTTTAAAGGGATTTTTCAAATCCACTTCTTTCATAAGGGGAGTTCTTCTTATTGTATCAGAAAGCATGGGAGATTTTATACCGTTAAATATATATACCCTGCTGATACTGTCTTCTGCTTTTTTTATCTGTCCCGTAAAGAGCGATGATGTAATAATAACTACAAGAGGGTAAAGCACAAGAGGAAGGAGGAACTGTGAAATAAGAATATTCCTGTCTCTCAGGGTATCTTTCATTTCTTTTTTAAAAATTATACTAATTGTTCTCAGATTGAATGGCCATTTCATTTATTTTCCCGTTATCCTCTTCTATCAATGATAAAAATACGTCATCCAGATATTTTTCCCCTGTTTTTTCCTTTAACTCTTCCAGGGTTCCCGATGCAATAACATGTCCCATATGGACGAGACATATTTTATCTGCAAGCTTTTCTACTATTTCCATTTCATGAGTTGAAAGCAGTATACCTTTACCCTGTTCTCTTGCTTTTTTTATAAATGATATGATTGTTCTGCCTGTCATTACATCGAGTCCCAGAGTCGGTTCATCAAGGAATAATACAGGTGGATCATGGATAATAGTTCTTGCAATGGAAATTCTCTGTCTCTGTCCTGTAGAAAGCTGTCCGCATTTACGATGTAAAAATTTGTTCATATCAAGAAGTTCACTTACTTCTTCACATCTTCTTTTTAATGTTTCTTTATTCATACCATAGAGACTTCCTATATAATATAGCATTTCAACTGCTGTAAGACGGCTGTAAAGTCCGGTATTTCCAGTAAGAAATCCTATTTGAGATCTTACTTCAAGAGGATTTTCTCTTATGTCATAACCTCCGATTGTGGCGGTACCTTCCGTAGGTGAAAGTATTGTTGAGAGCATACGAAGCAGCGTGGTTTTCCCCGCACCGTTCGGGCCCAGGAGACCGAAGACCTCTCCTGCTTCAAAGGAAAAAGAAATATCAGAAACTGCATCTATGAAGCCGAATTTTCTGTCTTTAAAGGTTTTTTTTAAGTTTTTTACTTCTACTAATGGCATAAGAGTAATGGCGCGTGATTACTGATGTATGAATAGATTACAGGAATTATTCAGGCATTACGTTAATCCGAAAATTCTCCTGCCCATCAGAACCACAATTTGTTGAGATTTATTACAGTTCTATTCTTTAAATCTATATAAAATCCTTTTATCTAAATAATTATAAGATTTGCATATAGACCATAAAGGAATTTTTCAGATCTTTATTGAATATTACCAGTCTGAGCATAAGTATGTAATAAATGTTTTCCTCCCGTGACGATAGTATATATGTTATGCCTGACCCGGTAAATAAATATAGACATTTTTCTGCTATCTCTTACATGTCACGAAGCCAGAGGTGATGAATTATGATTGAAGATGATTTAGATGAACTGCTCCGTCAGGAAGGTAAAGG